>JBATWJ010000282.1:0-2243 GCA_049672545.1 Burkholderiaceae bacterium | reverse complement strand
GCTGGTGGCGGCCTACCTGACCGGCGGAACCAGTCCGGCGGCGACGCGCGATGCGGCGCTGGCCGAAGTCGGGCGCTGGGCGGCGTCGATCGCAGCCTGACGCCCGGGCGGCTCTGCAGGTCGGATGCTTTCGTAAGTATTTGTTTTGTATGGAATTGTGCGGCCGTAAAGGGCGGATGCGGTATAATGTCGGGTTCTCTTCCTTCACCCTGATTTCGTTCCGAAAATACCCGCCAAAGATGCTTTCCACCGCCAACATCACGATGCAATTCGGCGCCAAGCCGCTGTTTGAAAACATTTCCGTCAAGTTCGGCGAAGGCAACCGCTACGGCCTGATCGGCGCCAACGGTTGCGGCAAGTCGACCTTCATGAAAATCCTCGGCGGCGACCTGGAGCCGTCTTCGGGTACCGTGATGCTGGACGCCAACGAGCGCCTGGGCAAGCTGCGCCAGGACCAGTTCGCGTTCGAGGACATGCGCGTGTTGGACGTGGTGATGATGGGCCACACCGAAATGTGGGCGGCGATGTCCGAGCGCGACGCCATCTACGCCAACCCGGAAGCGACCGACGATGACTACATGAAGGCGGCCGAACTGGAAGCCAAGTTCGCCGAATACGACGGTTACACCGCCGAAGCGCGCGCCGGCGAACTGCTGCTCGGCGTCGGCGTGTCGATCGATCAGCACAACGGCCCGATGAGCAACGTCGCGCCCGGCTGGAAGCTGCGCGTGCTGCTGGCGCAGGCGCTGTTTTCCAATCCCGACATCCTGCTGCTCGACGAGCCGACCAACAACCTCGACATCAACACCATCCGCTGGCTGGAAGGCGTCTTGAACCAGCGCGACTCGACGATGATCATCATCTCGCACGATCGCCACTTCCTGAACCAGGTCTGCACCCACATGGCCGACATGGATTACGGCACGCTGAAGATCTATCCCGGCAACTACGACGACTACATGTCGGCGTCGATGCAGGCGCGCGCGCAGCTACAGGCGGCCAATGCCAAGGCCAAGGAAAAGGTGGCCGAACTACAGGAATTCGTGCGCCGCTTCGCCGCCAACAAGTCGAAGGCGCGCCAGGCGACGTCGCGCGCCCGGCAGATCGAAAAGATCAAGGTCGAGGACGTCAAGCCGTCGTCGCGCCAGCATCCGTTCGTGCGCTTCGACGGCGAGAAGAAGCTGCACCGGCTGGCGGTCGAAGTGCAGGGGATCGCCAAGAAATACGATCGCAGCATCTTCGACAACTTCAGCATCATGGTCGAGGCCGGCGAAAAGATCGCGATCATCGGCGCCAACGGCGCCGGCAAGACCACGCTGTTGCGCTGCATCGGCGGCGAGCTGTGCGGGCTGCAGCCGGACCGCGGCGACGTGAAGTGGGCGGAAAACGCCAACGTCGGCTACATGCCGCAGGATCCGACCGAGGATTTCGCGCAGGACATCAGCCTGACCGACTGGATGGGGCAGTGGACCCAGGAAGGCGACGACGACCAGGCGGTGCGCTCGATCCTCGGCCGGCTGCTGTTTTCCGGCGACGAGGTGAAAAAATCGGTGAAGGTGCTGTCCGGCGGCGAAAAGGGCCGCATGACCTACGGCAAGCTGATGCTGGGCCGGCACAACGTGCTGCTGATGGACGAGCCGACCAACCACATGGACATGGAATCGATCGAGTCGCTCAATATCGCGCTGGAAAAATACGCCGGCACGCTGATCTTCGTGTCGCACGACCGCGAGTTCGTATCCTCGCTGGCGACCCGCGTGCTGGAAATCAAGGAAGACGGCATCGTCGACTTCCAGGGCAGCTATGAAGACTACTTGAGCAGCCAGGGCATCGAATGAGCGCGATGGCGCGGAAATGAAAAAGCGCGGCCGGGTTTCCCGCCGCGCTTTTTTGTTGCCGCCGCCTGGCGACGCGGCTACGAAGAAGAATTGCCGGAGCCGATGATGGTGGTCGACGGCGGCGGCGTTTCGCCCAGGTACAGCAACTGGTCGAGGCGGTCGCGCAGGCTGCGTGCCATTTCGCTGCCCTTGGCCTTTTGCACCGCTTCCAGGTAGGGCTGGCGCAGCTGGCGGAAATCCTCGACCGAGCCGGCCTTCTCGACCTTCAGCTGCAGGCCGTAACCACGCAGGCCGAGCGTGTTCTTGATGGTTTCGTTGTAAAAGTGATAGATCGCCTCGAACTGGTTTTCGCCTTCTGGCAGCACCGCTTCGGCGGCCGGTTCGGGTGCTGGCGCAGTGTCCGGC
>JBATWJ010000281.1:0-6600 GCA_049672545.1 Burkholderiaceae bacterium | reverse complement strand
GCGGCACGCTGGACGCCGGCGCCGCGCCGCGCGCCGATTCGCTGATCGTGGTCACGCCGCACGGCGAGGACGCGTCCTTCATCGCCGCCCGCGACGGCCTCGACGCCCGCCGCGTGGTGGCGCTGGACGTGATGATGCCGCTGTCCAGGAGGCGCACGCTGATGACCACGCCGGCGACCAGCGTCGACATGCGCGACGCCGCGCACGGCCTGTTCGCCGCCGACGGCGTGCCGGTGTCGGTGATCCGCGATTCGGCCGGCCTGATCGCGCCGCGCGTGATCGCCACCATCGTCAACATCGGCTGCGACATCGCGCAGCAGCGGATCGCCAGCCCGGCCGACATCGACACCGCGGTCACGCTCGGCCTCGGCTATCCGCACGGACCGCTGGCGATGGGCGACGCCTTCGGCGCGGCGCGCATCCTGGCGGTCCTGGAAGCGATGCTGGCGCTGTCCGGCGATCCGCGCTACCGGCCGTCGCCGTGGCTGCGGCGGCGCGCGGCGCTGGGGCTGTCGCTGCTGACGGAGGAGGTATAGCGGCGGGTTGCCGCGCTCACCGTACTCAAACGTCGTTCCGGCGCAGGCCGGAACCCAGTGGCGTCCGCTCACATGAGGCTACGCTGGCGATAGGCGAAAACGGCATAAAGACGCTGGGGTCCGGCTTTCGCCGGAACGACAACACACCCCATGAGCAAAGGGGGTATGCCCCAAAATACCACCTTTCCCGCCCGCAAATAAAGCGGCCTGAAAAATACTGCAGGTAGTGTAAGATTTCTCCTTTCCCCTTTTCCCGGCCATTCCCATGCCCGCTGAACTGCTTGCCGCACGCCGCGACGCCACGCTGATCCTGACGCTGTCCAATCCCGGCGCGAAGAATGCGCTGCACCCGGACATGTACGCCGCCGCCATCGAAACCCTGACCACCGCCGAGCGCGACGACAGCCTGCGCGCAGTGGTGCTGACCGGCGCCGACAATTTCTTTTGCGCCGGCGGCAACCTGAACCGGCTGCTGGAAAACCGCGCACAGGATCCGTCGGTGCAGGCCAGCGCGATCGATGCGTTAAATGGCTGGGTCGATGCGCTGCGCGCCTGCCCGAAGCCGGTGATCGCGGCGGTCGAGGGCGCCGCCGCCGGTGCCGGCTTTTCGCTGGCGCTGGCCTGCGATCTGATCGTCGCCGGCGCCTCGGCGAAGTTCGTGATGGCCTACGTGAAGGTCGGCCTGACGCCGGACGGCGGCGGCTCCTGGTTCCTGACGCGCGCGCTGCCGCGTCAGCTGGCGACCGAAATCCTGATCGAGGGCAAGCCGGTGCTGGCGCCGCGCCTGCACGCCGCCGGACTGGTGAATCGCGTGGTGGCGGACGGCGGCGCGCTGGAAGCGGCGCTGGCCTGGGCCGACGAGCTGGCGGCGCTGTCGCCGCACGCGGTCGAACGGATCAAGGGCCTGATCGCCGACGCCGAACTACATCCGCTGGCGCGCCAGTTCGAGGCGGAACGGCACAGCTTCGTCGCCAGCCTGCACCACCGCGACGCCCAGGAAGGGATTTCCGCCTTCCTCGAAAAGAGAAAACCGCAATACAAGTAACCGCAACCCGACCGCAGAAGACACTCATGGAAATCAAGCACGCACGACGCCGCATCTATTTGATGCGACACGGCAACGTCACCTATTTCGACCCCAAGGGCACGCCCTTCCACCCCGACACGGTGCCGCTGAACGAGCGCGGCCAGGCGCAGGCCACCGCGGCCGGCAAGGTGTTCGCGCAGCAGCCGGTGCACTTCGACCGCGTGATCGTGTCCGGCCTGCCGCGCACGGTGCAGACCGCCGAGCGCGTGCTGGCCGAGACCGGGCAGCGGATCGAACTCGAAATCTGGCCCGAGCTGGAGGAGCTGAAAGGCGGCAGGCTATCGGAAATCCGCGACGACGAACTGAAGAACGCCTTCATCAGCGCCTTCGAAGGACTGGTCACCGAAGACAAGCAGTTCCTCGGCGGCGAATCGATCGGCCAGCTGATGGATCGCGTCCACCCGTGCCTGGACCGGCTGCGCGCCGATCCCGACTGGGACACGGTGCTCTTGGTGCTGCACGGCGGCGTCAACCGCGCGATCCTGTCGCATGCGCTGACCGGCCAGCGGCTGTTCATGGGCGGGCTGGCGCAGACCGCCGGCTGCATCAACGTGCTGGACGTCGGCGCCGACCCGCACGACTGGGTGGTGCGCATCGTCAACTATTCGCCGCTGTCGCAGCTGCAGGATGCATCGCGCGATACGACGATGGAATCGCTGTGGAACCAGTACCGGAAGGCGCGCGGGCTGTAGTCGGCTTGCACGGACACCTACATGCCGCGTCGTCCCGGCGAAAGCCGGGACCCAGCGTCTTTTGTCACGTCGATACGCCACTGGATTCCGGCGTGCGCCGGAATGACGTGGCAACGCAAGCCCGGTTCCACCGCAACGCCCGGCCGCCGGGCTTGTTTTTTGAATTTAAATAGTACGTCCGTTCTATTTTATCGGTTAGAATCAATCCACTAACCGCCACACAAAAGGCTGCGCCGCGCAGCCGTCCGGGAGACACGATGTTCGAAGAATTCATGGGCACCATGCCCGTTTCCGAGCGCCAGAAATTCGACACCGGCGCGTTGCGCGCCTACATGCAGCAGCACGTCGGCCCGATCAAGGGCGAGCTGCAGGTGGAACAGTTCAAGGGCGGGCAATCCAATCCGACCTTCAAGATCACGGTCGACGGCCAGCGCTACGTGCTGCGCACCAAGCCGGGCCCGGCCGCCAAGCTGCTGGCGTCGGCGCACGCGATCGACCGCGAATTCCGCGTGATGGATGCGCTGTCCAAGGCCGGCTTCCCGGCCGCGAAACAGTACGCGTTGTGCACCGACGAAGCGGTGATCGGGCGCGCCTTCTACCTCATGGAATTCGTCGACGGCCGCGTGCTGTGGGACCAGGCGCTGCCCGGCATGACGCCGGCCGAGCGCGGCGCCATCTACGACGAGATGAACCGCGTGATCGCGCAGCTGCACACGATCGACTACGCCGCCATTGGCCTGGCCGACTACGGCAAGCCGGGCAACTACTTCCAGCGCCAGATCGACCGCTGGACCAGGCAGTACCGCGCCTCGGAAACCGAAAAGATCGAGGCGATGGACCGCCTGATCGAATGGCTGCCGCAGAACATCCCGGCCGGCGACGAAACAGCGATCGTGCACGGCGACTACCGGATGGACAACATGATCTTCCATCCGACCGAGCCGAGAATCCTGGCGCTCTTGGATTGGGAACTGTCGACGCTGGGCCATCCGCTGGCCGACTTCTCCTACCACTGCATGAGCTGGCACATCGCGCCCGGCCAGTTCCGCGGCATCGCCGGGCTGGACCACAAGGCGCTCGGCATCCCGAGCGAGGACGAGTACATCGCCCGCTATTGCGAGCGCACCGGCAAGACCATTCGCCGCGAGGATTTCGGCTTCTACCTGGCCTACAACATGTTCCGCATGGCCGGCATCCTGCAGGGCATCATGAAGCGCTACGTCGACGGCACCGCCTCCAGCGAGCAGGCGCTGCGCACCGGCAAGTCGGCGCGGCCGATGGCCGAGATGGGCTGGAAATACGCCAGCGGCCGCAAGGATTGAACGCACCAACACACCCACCGCGTACCCACGCATTCCCTTCGACCGATTTTTACCCAGGAGACGGTATGGATTTCGAATACTCGGACCGCTGCAAGGCGCTGCAGGACAAGCTGCTGAAGTTCATGGACCAGCACATCTACCCGAATGAAAAGGCCTATGTGCAGGAAGTCGAGCGCAACGGCCGCGAACAGGGCAACCGCTGGATTCCCACCAAGCTGATCGAGGAGCTGAAGCCGAAGGCGCGCGAACAGGGCCTGTGGAACCTGTTCCTGCCGAAATCGACGCGTGCGCCGGAAGGCTTGTCCAACCTCGACTACGCGCCGCTGTGCGAAATCATGGGCCGCGTGTCATGGGCGCCGGAAGTGTTCAACTGCTCGGCGCCGGACACCGGCAACATGGAAACCATCGAGCGATACGGCACCGAAGAGCACAAGAAGCAGTGGCTGGAACCGCTGCTGCGCGGCGAGATCCGCTCGGCGTTCGCGATGACCGAGCCGGCGGTGGCGTCCTCCGACGCCACCAACATCGAGACCCGCATCGAGCGCGACGGCAACGACTACGTGATCAACGGCCACAAGTGGTGGATTTCCGGCGCCGGCGATCCGCGCTGCGCGATCTACATCCTAATGGGCAAGACCGATCCGGAAGGCCCGCGCCACGCACAGCAGTCGATGATCCTGGTGCCGGCCAATACGCCCGGCATCACCGTCAAGCGGCCGCTGCCGGTGTTCGGCTACGACGACGCGCCGCACGGCCACTGCGAAATCCTGTTCGAGAACGTGCGGGTGCCGGCCTCCAACATCCTGCTCGGCGAAGGGCGCGGCTTCGAGATCGCCCAGGGCCGGCTCGGGCCGGGCCGCATCCACCACTGCATGCGCGCGGTCGGCGTCGCCGAGCGGGCGCTGGAACTGATGTGCAAGCGCCTGAACGACCGCACCGCGTTCGGCCGCCGCATTTCCGAACAGGGCGTCTGGCGCGAGCGCATCGCCGAGTCGCGTATCATGATCGACACCGCCCGCCTGTTGACACTGAAGGCCGCCTACATGATGGATACGGTCGGCAACAAGCACGCCAAGTCGGAGATCGCGATGATCAAGGTGCTGGCGCCGAACGTCACGCAAAAGGTGCTCGACTGGGCGATCCAGGCGCACGGCGGCGGCGGCGTCTCCGACGACTTCCCGCTGGCCGCGCAATGGGCCGGCAACCGCACGCTGCGGCTGGCCGACGGCCCGGACGAAGTGCACCGCAATGCCATCGCCAAGCTGGAACTGGCGCGCCACATGCCGGTGCCGGGCCAGGAAGTCGAGCTGCCGATCACGCGCTCGTAAGCGCTTGGCTACGCGCCGCCGCTGCCGTGCGGCGGCGCAAAGCGGGCGCCGGTGGTTTTCTGCATAATGGGCCGGAAGATTTTCCTTCCGTCCCTCGCCCGGCGCACGGAGTGCCGGGCTTTTTATGTCCCACCGGAAAGGCCCGTGATGATCGACGTCTATTCCACCGCCACCCCGAACGGCCACAAGGTCCACATCATGCTGGAGGAATGCGGGCTGCCGTATCGCGTGCACCATATCGATATCGGCGTCGGCGACCAGTTCCGGCCGGAATTCCTGGAAATTTCCCCGAACAACAAGATCCCCGCGATCGTCGACGAAGACGGCCCGGACGGCCAGCCGATGTCGCTGTTTGAATCCGGCGCGATCCTGGTCTACCTGGCCAGCAAGACCGGCAAATTCCTCGGCGACACCGACCGCCAGCGCTTCATCACGCTGCAATGGCTGATGTTCCAGATGGGCGGCGTCGGCCCGATGCTCGGGCAGGCGCACCACTTCCGCACCTACGCGCCGCAAAAGATCGAGTACGCGATCAACCGCTACACCAACGAAGCCAAGCGCCTGTACGGCGTGATGGACAAGCGCCTGGCGCAATGCGCCTGCCTGGCCGGCGACGACTACACGATCGCCGACATCGCGACCTTCCCGTGGACCCGCTCGTGGAAGCAGCAAGGCGTGGAGCTCGACGATTTCCCCAACGTGAAACGCTGGTTCGATGAAATCAGCGACCGCCCGGCAGTGCAGCGCGGCGTCGAAGTGCTGGCCAAGCAGCGCAAACCGCTGATGGATGATATGGCGCGGGAGATACTGTTTGGGAGCCGGCAGTACACGCGGCATTGAGGCTTGGCAATATGCTCCCTTATATCAAGCATCGAAGTCTGGCATAAATCGGTCTTTTTTGACCTATACTCCCCCACCCCTACCTGATAGGCGTTCCAGTGCAAGCCGGACCGTAGCGGTACTCATGCGTCTACTGCGGCACCGTTGCGAATTGAGCAGTGGTCGCTTCAGTTTGGCTTGCCATGCGACACACGTGACGAAGGCCGCTGGGGTTGCCGGCCAAGGGATAGTTCGAAAGGCTGTTCGCGACCGATTCTGTTGAAAAAGCCTTCGAGCAATATCGAAAACATGCGCTTTGGCGAGCAGAGATTCGTCGGTCAAATCAATTTGTCTTTGAGACGGGCGAATTGAAGGGGGAAGCGACTCAGTTCGCGGTGAATAAGAGCGATTAGATAATTCCCGGGAGTTTTTCAACAGAATCGACCCAAAACTGCCGGCTGCACAATTGAAAAGTAGACGTTCGAGGTCGCGATTAACGTAGAGCTAACCGGCGACCGGAATGCCGCGGAGCGGCATGTAGGGCGTCCGGGTTGGGCGTCATTTAAGTAATTCTGCAATCTCGACGCCCGCAGTGCTCAGGACAACCCCGACGAAAAGCCATGATGCTCCAATAGCAGAGATGTGTACTCCTCCTGTACCGGTGGCTTCAAGCTTTGTGCGAATGTCGTTGTGACCTGCTACGCGAATTTGTAGCCAGTTGGCGGGTTAGTCTTTCGGTTCAAGCACGCTGATTTTGCCATCGTTGCCGGCCTACCGAGGCTGGTGTCCGATTGCCGAGCGCAGAGTGCGGTCGCT
>JBATWJ010000280.1:0-5056 GCA_049672545.1 Burkholderiaceae bacterium | reverse complement strand
CTGCTGGCGTCCGGCACGCTGCCGTTCACCATGGCGCCGGTGCGCGGCATTCCCGGCGCGCCGCCCGGCACTTACTGGGACGGCGGCCTGATCGACTATCACCTGGCGCTACCCTACTCCCGCATCGGCCCGCCGGACGGCGGGCTGGTGCTGTATCCGCATTTCGGCGCCGAGATCGTTCCCGGCTGGCTCGACAAGGCGCTGCCGTGGCGGCGCGCGCATCGCGGCCGCAACCGCGGCTGGCTCGAAAACGTGCTCTTGGTGTCGCCGTCGCCGGCCTTCCTGCAGACGCTGGCGCGCGCCAAGCTGCCGGACCGCAAGGATTTCCACCACTACGGACTCGACCACGACGCCCGCATCCGCGCCTGGAAGCGCGCGATGGCCGAGGGTGAGCGGCTGCGCGACGCGCTGGCGGCCTTCGCCGCCAATCCCGACCTGAGGCTGGTGCAGCCGCTCTGAACCGACAGCCCGCTACGGTAGAATAGCGGGTTGATCCTTCCTCCTGCGACACACCACCATGAGCCTCAAATGCGGCATCGTCGGCCTGCCTAACGTCGGCAAATCCACCCTGTTCAACGCCCTGACCAAGGCCGGCATCGCCGCCGAGAACTATCCGTTCTGCACCATCGAGCCGAACGTCGGCATGGTCGAAGTGCCGGACCCGCGCCTGAAGGCGCTGGCCGACATCGTCAAGCCGGAGCGCATCGTGCCGGCGGTGGTCGAATTCGTCGACATCGCCGGGCTGGTCGCCGGCGCCTCCAAGGGCGAAGGGCTGGGCAACCAGTTCCTCGCGCACATCCGCGAAACCGATGCCATCCTCAACGTCGTGCGCTGCTTCGAAGATCCGAACGTGGTGCACGTCGCCGGCCGCGTCAGCCCCCTGGACGACATCGCGGTGATCCAGACCGAACTGGCGCTGGCCGACCTGGCCACGGTAGAAAAGACCATCCAGCGCGAAACCAAGAAGGCACGTTCCGGCGACAAGGACGCGGCGCGGCTGGTGGCGCTGCTGGAACGCATCCAGGGCGAACTGAACGAAGCGCGGCCGGTGCGCGCGCTCGGGCTGGACGCCGAGGACATGGCGCTGATCAAGCCGCTGTGCCTGATCACCGCCAAGCCGGCGATGTACGTCGCCAACGTCGCCGACGACGGCTTTGCCGACAACCCTCTGCTGGACCAGTTGACCGAATATGCCAACGCGCAGAACGCGCCGATCGTTGCGATCTGCGCCGCCATCGAGGCCGAGATCGCCGACCTCGATGAAGCCGACAAGCACGACTTCCTGGCCGACATGGGCATGGAGGAACCGGGTCTGGACCGCCTGATCCGCGCCGGCTACCAGCTGCTCGGCTTGCAGACCTACTTCACCGCCGGCGTCAAGGAAGTGCGCGCCTGGACCATCCACGCCGGCGACACCGCGCCGCAGGCCGCCGGCGTGATCCACACCGATTTCGAGCGCGGCTTCATCCGCGCCCAGACCATTGCCTACGACGACTTCATCGCCTACAAGGGCGAACAGGGCGCGAAGGAAGCGGGCAAGATGCGCGCCGAGGGCAAGGAGTACGTGGTCAAGGATGGGGATGTGCTGAATTTCCTGTTCAACGTCTGAGTTGGGCGTAGTGATAGTGGGAGTGGGGCACTCATAATCTGAAATAGGTTTGCTGCTCGGCACTCATAGGCCTAGTCGTTCTAACTGGTTTTACCGCTATAACGACAAGACGTATAGGGCGACCGGAAATAGACAGTGCTTTCAGAATAGCGATTTAATCCATTCGCATCTCCTGTCACCTGCCTGACACTGGCACATGCCCCTTTAAGTTCGATCTGACTGGCCCTTAAACGTATCAAGCAGCAAGTAGAAAGCGTAAGGACGACTGGTTTCTTCAAGCTCCTTTTTTTCCTCTTTATCGGAACAGACTTTTGACATTCAGAGCATCAACCTAAGGAATAAAGCGGCTAATTAACGCTGCAGATGTACTTTTCTCAAAGCCACGGAAAGATGGCGAATCTATGTAGTATTGGCGACCATAATTGGTTTCGATACCGTCTTATCGAAGATATCACCGACTAAGCTAGCATCGACGGGATAAAACAAGAGACTCCAGCATAGGCTTTCAACAACAGCCAGTGGCGTATTACGGTGAAGGTAATCAATCACCTAGGGATAAGGTGATAAAGGTATGCAAGATGTAGTTTCATTATTCACAGGGCGTCAATCATCTTTTCAGGACAGAGAGGTTTCCATGTCCCAGACAGTTTTCATTCGACGGGTAGTGCTTCGCAACTACAAGAGCATTGGGAATTGCGACGTTCATCTACTGCCATTGACTTACCTGGTCGGCCAGAACGGCGCAGGAAAGAGCAATTTTATGGACGCGCTGCACTTTGTACGAGATGCCTTAGCTGGCTCATTGGACAGTGCCATAAATGAAAGAGGCGGTTTGAACGAAGTGCGTCGGCGCTCTAGCGGCCATCCCACTCATTTTGGTATTCGGCTGGAGTTTCGGCTCCGTGATGGTCGGGATGGCTGGTATGCGTTTGACATTGGCGCCATGGCTAGTGGAGGTTACGAGGTACAGCATGAAGAATGTGTCATCGTCGGTATTGGAAAGGGACCATTCTTCCGCATTTCCAAAGGTCGAGTGCGTGACAGTAGTGAAGCAACCTTTCCAGCCGTAACAGCGGACCGTCTCGCATTGGTCGCAGCATCAGGCTTCACTGTTTTCAGGCCTGTGTTTGATGCGTTAACGACCATGGGTTTTTACAACCTGAATCCTAAGTTGATGCGCGAACTTCAAAAGCCGCAGGACGGCAGGCTGCTCAAACCTGTGGGTGAGAACATTGCCAGCGTTATCGGTCATTTGGAGCGCGTTGCGCCCGATCGCGTGAACACCATCAAGGAGTATCTTCAATCGGTTGTTCCTATGGTGCATGGCATGGAGCGCAAAGCCATCGGCCCTATGGAGACACTTGAGTTTCGGCAGGAGATGGCCGGTGCCAAGCACCCATGGAAATTCTTGGCGCAGAATATGTCCGATGGCACTCTACGTGCACTAGGTGTGATGACGGCCCTACTTCAAAGCAATGTCGATTACTCACCCACATTGATTGGTATTGAAGAGCCGGAAACCGCGTTACACCCTGCCGCTAGCGCTGCTTTGCGAGATGTGCTGGTTTATGCTGCCAAGCACACACAAGTTCTGGTAACGAGCCACAGTCCTGATCTATTAGACGATCGGGAGATCGATGCAAATTCAATTCTTTCCGTCGTCTCGGAGGGAGGGGAAACAAAGATCGCACCACTAGACGAAGCCTCTCGCCAAGTACTACGTGATCATTTGTTTTCTGCTGGGGAACTTCTTCGCATGAATCAATTGGCCCCTGATCGCAATGTCATTGAGCAGCAAAGCGCAACCCAAGCCGATCTGTTCGGTGAGGTTCGGCCATGATCTCAATCGCATCAATTGTAGAAGGAGACGGGGAAGTTTCTGCCTTACCGGTTTTGTTGCGGAGATTGGCCTCGGAATGGGAACCGACGGCTTTGGTTCACCCGCTGCAGCCAATTCGGGTCAGACGCGACAAATTCCTGAACAAGAACGACGAATTCCGTAGGCAGCTACTTCTGGCTGCAGCCAAGAGTGGGGAAGAAGGGTGGGTGCTGATCGTGCTAGATGCTGATGACGACTGCCCTGCAAGTCTAGGGCAGGAAATCTATGAAAGAGCGCAGCAACACATTCCGCATCGGCGGCTGTCGGTTGTGTTGGCGAACCGCGAGTTTGAGGCTTGGTTCATTGCAGCTGCTCGTTCTTTACAAGGAATCCGTGGCTTTTCTCTGCTGCCTGATGAGCAAATTCAGGCGGAGATTCCGCGCAATGCCAAAGGTTGGATGAGGGAGCATATGCAAAGTGGTACGTATAGTGAAATCCTAGATCAACCCGCGTTTGCGGCCCGCATTGACCTGGAACAGGCATCCAACAACAGCCGTTCGTTTCGCAAGCTGTGCAAGGAATGGAGACTCCATATTTCTGAGCGGGCATGAATTCCAATAGATAGGGCAAAAACGGATTTCGCATTCTAGGTATCCGACCCTGCCTCAACCCTGAACCGCTGTAGCATCGAATACGTAATCCTCGGCTTAAATGGTTGACGTCCAACGCAAGGTATTACCTTCGCTTTTCCCGCCAGTCCATGCCATATGTCATGTCCGACAACTCTTTCCCGAGGCAGAATGGACCGGTCGTCGCGGCGGCAAGCGCCGCGGCGCACGGAACTTCAACCGATCGAACAAGGAGACCGACATGGCCGATACCTGGCTAACCACTTTGCAAACCGCGACGCCGCAGGAAGGCTTCGAACTGGCGCTCAAACTGTCCCGCATGGGAGTCAAGTACACCCAGCCGTCGGCCGAGGTGCGCGAGCAGCTGCGCGCCAAGTACGACCACAGCGCCGACAGCCTGATCGCGACGTCGCAGGTGACCGCGATCAATTTCCAGACGGTGGCGGCGGCCAACAACTACTGGCGCAAGTAGGCGTCGCGGCGCGCGGGCGCGGCGGCAGGCGATCCGCGCCGTCCGGTTGAATGCGGGAGTATGGGAAAATTCCGCAGGATATACGCCCGACATAGATCGATATCCAAGGGAGTATATCCCTGCCGTATCGCATCGCGCCGCGCAGCGGCACCGGCCGCCGTCACACCGAGCTGTGCATCGGCAGCGCCGCCGGCTGCAGCGGCCGCTCGTCGGTCTCTTCGAAGCGCACCACCACCGGCGCCTTGGCGCCTTCGCGGATCAGCTGCTCGGCGGCACGCTGGATCGCTTCGCGGTATTGCTCGAAGGCGCCGCGATGGTGCTGGCCCGGGATGCCGCTGGCGGCGGCCAGCCGGTTCAGTTCCGAATACGGGATCGTGCACAGCACGCTCTGGTTGTTGACGATCGCTTCGAAATCGACGCCGTCGGCTTCCGGATACAGCGCATCGTTGAAGCGGAAGGTCGAATACTGGTCGATGGTGGTGGTCGGCATGCCGGCTTCGGTGCGGTGCCGCAGCGACAGCTGCGGG
>JBATWJ010000279.1:0-2927 GCA_049672545.1 Burkholderiaceae bacterium | reverse complement strand
GGCCGAGGTGGAGGCGCGGCTGCCGCCGGCGGTGCGCGCGCGGCACGACCGCTTCAGCACCTGCGACAGCTGCCGCCGCGTCTACTGGAAAGGTTCGCACTGGCAACGCATGCGCATGGCGTTGCAGCAGGCGCTATCGCCGTGACGGCGCGCCTATGGCGCAAGGCGCCGCCATGCTATGCTCCACCCCCTTGCCATTCGTACTTCCGCTCCACCGATGAACACGCCTGAACCTGCCGCCCATCCCGACCAGCCGGCGCGCGCGCTGCTGAAGGAAATCCAGGACAAATACCCGGTCTTTCGCGACCATCTGCCGCTGGCGATCGGCATCGACAAGCAGCTGCGCGCGGCGATGCCGGAGCTGGACCGCAAGCTGCTGCGCGTGGCGCTGCGCATCCATACCAACTCGCTGCGCTATCTGAAGGGAATGGAAAAGGCGACCACCCGTTTCGCGCTCGACGGCAGCGCTGCCGCCGAAGTCAGCGAGGAACACCGCACCCACGCCGGCGACATCCTGCGCGAACGCTTCAAGAAGAACGCCGAGCGGCGCAAGGCGCAGCGGCAGGCGGAAGAGGCGCAGCGCAAGGAAGACGAAGCGGCGCGCCGGCACGCGGAAAAGCTGAACCAGCTGGCGGCCAAGTTCTCGCGCCACGGCCGCTGACAGCGGCTGCCGTGCTGCGCTGCAGGCCGGCGCAGCGGCTGCCGGCCGGAGTCCCGGCCGCCATTGCCGGCGACGGCGCACCCTGCCCCTCTCAGTAAAAAATGGGAGTATGGGCGAAATTGGCCCTATCCCGGGCGTCCCGCCTGCGACTTGAAAATTACTCCCGTTGGTATGCGATCGGCGTCGATGACATGACGCCGCCTGCCCGATTTCCCCAGCGCTGACCGCGTCTTCCCGATCCACGCCGCTTTCGTCATGGCGCCGGTGCCAACTGGCCATCGACGCTGGTCATCCGTTTCTGCTTTCTTTCCACATTCGTGCCGGCATTTGGCGTGGTTTTGTCGTTTTGTTCCGCTTTGCAGAACATCATTCCAAAAGGTTGACCGTCCGCCATATTGTCGAGTAAGGTAGGCCGATAATAAAAATGCCAGAAAAACCGCTGGCGGCATTCATCGCTTCGGTGACGGAGGAGACCGCGTTGGAACTGTTCCTGCAACAGGTATTGAACGGCTTGACCCTGGGCGGCGTATACGGGCTGGTGGCATTGGGCCTGACGCTGGTCTACGGCATCCTGGAAGTGCCGAATTTCGCCCACGGCGCGTTTTACATGGCCGGCGCCTACGTCGCCTTCCTGCTGATGCAGGCGCTGGGCGTCAATTACTGGCTGGCGATGGCCGGCGCGGCGGTGGCGATCGCGGTCGTGGCGATCCTGGCCGAGCGGCTGGTGTTCCACCCGCTGCGCCATTCGCCCGGGCTGCACATGATGATCGCGGCGATCGGCATCCTGCTGTTCCTGGAATCCGGCGCGCAGGCGCTGTGGGGCGCCGACTTCCACCGGATGCCGTCGCCGTACGCCGGCGTGGTCGACCTGGCCGGCCTGACGCTGCCGAGCCAGCGCCTGTTGATCATCGTCGCCGCGTTCGCGCTGATGGTGCTGCTGCACCTGTTCCTGAAGAAGACCATCACCGGCGCCACCATCATCGCGCTGGCGCAGAACCGCGACGGCGCGGCGCTGGTCGGCATCAACCCGAACCGGGTGGCGATGCTGACCTTCGCCATTTCCGGCGCGCTGGCCGCGGTCGCCGCCGTGTTGTACGCGCCGATCAACCTGGTCTATCCGGCGATGGGCAACCTGGTGATCACCAAGGCCTTCGTCATCATCATCGTCGGCGGCATGGGCAGCGTGCCGGGCGCGATCATCGGCGGGCTGGTGATCGGCTTCGCCGAAGCCTTCGGCGGCTTCTACATTTCGACCGACTACAAGGACATCTTCGCTTTCCTGCTGCTGGTGGTGATCCTGTCGTTCCGGCCGCAGGGCCTGTTCACCCGGGGGATGCGCTAGCCATGACGCTGCTGAACCGAAAGACCGGCTGGCTGCTGCTGCTGGCGCTGGCCATCGCGTTTCCTTACATCGCCGGCAACGACTACTACCTGACGGTGATGGCGACCGCCTACATCTTCGCCATCGCCACGCTCGGGCTGAACCTGATCACCGGCTATACCGGCCAATACAACCTGGCGCACAGCGGCTTCATGGCGATCGGCGCCTATACCGTCGGCATCCTGACGGTCGACTACCAGTGGCCGTTCTGGGCGGCGTTCGCGCTGTCCGGCTTCGTCGCCGCCGCCATCGGCTTCTTCGTCGGCCTGTTGTCGCTGCGGCTGAAGGGCCATTTCTTCGCGATCTTCACGCTGTGCATCGGTTACATCATGTACCTGCTGATCGAGAAATGGGAAAGCCTGACGCACGGCACGGTCGGCATCATCGGTATCGCCGCGCCGTCGCCGCTGTTCGGCATCGCGTTCGAAACGCCGACCGCGCTGTACTACCTGGTGCTGGCCTTCCTCGCGCTCGCGGTCTGGGCAATGCAGCGCATCGTCGATTCGCTGCTCGGGCGCACCTTCATCGCGATCCGCAACAGCGAGGAGCTGGCCGAGGCGCTCGGCATCAACCTGATGCGCAACAAGGTACTGGCCTTCATGCTGTCGGTGTTCTACGCCGGCGTCGCCGGCGGCCTGTACGCCGGCTTCGTGCGCTTCCTCGGCCCCGGCGTGGCCGGCGTCGAGCACACCTTCGACATGACGATGTACATGCTGATCGGCGGCGTCGGCACGCTGCTGGGGCCGCTGCTGGGCGCGGTGTCGATGCCGTGGGTCACGCAGTACCTGCAGTTCCTGCAGGATTACCGCTTCGTCGTGTTCGGCCCGCTGTTGATCCTGCTGATCATCTTCCTGCCGCACGGCGTAGTCGGCACCTGGCTGGCGG
>JBATWJ010000278.1:0-2446 GCA_049672545.1 Burkholderiaceae bacterium | reverse complement strand
GCGCCTGCGGTCTCCAGCGAGCCGTGCCCGAGCTGCGGCGCGCCGCTGGCGCCGCAGGAAACCTGTGCCGCCTGCAGCCGGCAGGAAGTGGTGCCGCCGTCGACCTCGACGCTGTTCCGGCTGTGGCGCTTCGCCCGGCCCTATCAGTGGCAGTTGCTGGCCGGCTTTCTGCTGACGCTGGTGGCGACCGCCGCCAACCTGGTGCCGCCGTATCTGACCATGCCGCTGATGGACAATGTGCTGATTCCTTACCAGAACGGCAAGCCGATCGACTACGGACTGGCCGGCATGTATCTGGGCGGACTGCTGGCGTCGGCGCTCGTGGCCTGGGCGCTCGGCTGGGCCAAGACCTACATCCTGGCGCTGGTGTCGGAGCGGATCGGCGCCGACCTGCGCACCACCACCTACCAGCACCTGATGCGGCTGTCGCTGGAATACTTCGGCGGCAAGCGCACTGGCGACCTGATGGCGCGCATCGGCTCCGAAACCGATCGCATCTGCGTGTTCCTGTCGCTGCATCTGCTCGACTTCGCCACCGACGTGCTGATGATCGTGATGACGGCGGCGATCCTGGTGTCGATCAACCCGTGGCTGGCGCTGGTCACGCTGCTGCCGCTGCCGTTCATCGCCTGGATGATCCACGTGGTGCGCGACCGCCTGCGGCACGGCTTCGAAAAGATCGACCGCATCTGGTCGGAAGTGACCAACGTGCTGGCCGATACCATTCCCGGCATCCGCGTGGTCAAGGCCTTCGCGCAGGAAAAGCGCGAGACCGAGCGCTTTCGTGAAGCCAACCGCCATAACCTGGCGATCAACGACCGCGTCAACCGGATCTGGTCGCTGTTCTCGCCGACCGTCACGCTATTGACCGAAATCGGCCTCCTGGTGGTATGGGCGGTCGGCATCTGGCAGGTTGGCCACGGCGACATCACGGTCGGCGTGCTGACCGCGTTCATCGCCTACATCAGCCGCTTCTACACGCGGCTCGATTCGATGAGCCGGATCGTTTCGGTGACGCAGAAGGCGGCCGCCGGCGCCAAGCGCATCTTCGACATCCTCGACCACGTCTCCAATGTGCCGGAGGCGGCGCGGCCGACCGAGGCCGGGCAGTTGCGCGGCCGGATCGACCTGCGCGGCGTCGGCTTCCGCTACGGCAATCAGGCGGTGATCCGCGACCTCGACCTGTCGATTGCGCCCGGCGAGATGGTCGGTCTGGTCGGCCACAGCGGTTCCGGCAAGAGCACGCTGGTGAACCTGATCTGCCGCTTCTACGACGTCTCGGAAGGCTCGATCGCGGTCGACGGTACCGACATCCGCCAGTACGGCATCGCCGGCTACCGGCGCAACATCGGCCTGGTGCTACAGGAGCCGTTCCTGTTCTTCGGCACGATCGCCGACAACATCGCCTACGGCAAGCCGGACGCCACGCGCGCCGAGATCGTCGCCGCCGCGCGCGCCGCGCATGCGCACGAATTCATTTTGCGGCTGCCGCACGGCTACGATTCGCTGGTCGGCGAGCGCGGCCAGACCCTGTCCGGCGGTGAGCGCCAGCGCATCTCGATCGCGCGCGCATTGCTGATCGATCCGCACATCCTGATCCTGGACGAGGCGACCTCGTCGGTCGACACCACCACCGAGCGCGAAATCCAGAAGGCGCTCGACAACCTGGTGCGCGGCCGCACCACGATCGCGATCGCGCATCGGCTGTCGACGCTGCGCCGCGCCGACCGCATCGTGGTGCTGGACCGCGGCCAGATCGTCGAAGTCGGCCCGCACGATGCACTGATGGCGCGCGAAGGCGCCTATTTCAAGCTGCACCAGGCGCAGGCGCGGCTGAACGAGGCGGACCTGGCGCAGCCGTCACCGGAAAGCGAGCAGGGCGCGGCAGCGGTCAGCCTGCCGGCGCGGGAGGCAGTGGCATGAGCGATTTCGAACTGAGCCGCAACCCGCTGGGCCGGCTGGTCTACCGCGCCGGCGGCGAGCAGCACGAAGGCGTGGTGCCGGTGCGCGCATTCCCGATCGCGGCGCCCGACGAAGGCTTCGCGCTGATGGCGGCCGACGGCCGCGAATTGCATTGGATCGAGACTTTGGCCGAACTGCCGTCGGCGGCACGGCAATTGATCGAGGAAGAACTGGCGAGCCGCGAATTCCTGCCGCAGATCCGCCGCATCGCCGCGGTGTCGAGCTTCGCCACGCCTTCCACCTGGAACGTGGAAACCGATCGCGGCGCGACCCAATTCGTGCTGAAGGGCGAGGAGGACATCCGCCGCATCGGCGATGGCCGGCTGCTGATCGCCGACAGCCACGGCATCCAGTTCCTGATCCGCGACGTCGGCGCACTCGACAAGGGCAGTCGCAAGCTGCTGGACCGGTTCCTGTAGAAGGAAACGCCGCGCGGCGGCATCGAAGTCAAAACGGGGTCAGAGTTTTTTTAGCAGCGCTTCAC
>JBATWJ010000277.1:0-1544 GCA_049672545.1 Burkholderiaceae bacterium | reverse complement strand
CTGCTGTACCAGAGCCCGCTCGGCGCGGTCGCGCGCCAGCGCCTGTTGACGATGCGCGAAACCGCCGACGGCTTCGAGATCGCGCGGCGCGACCTGGCGCTGCGCGGCCCCGGCGAATTCCTCGGCGCGCGCCAGTCGGGACAGGCGCTGCTGCGCTTCGCCGACCTGGAAACCGACCAGTGGCTGGTGGAGGCGGCGCGCGGCGTCGCCGACGAACTGCTGCGCAGCGATCCAGCCACCGTCGACGCCCATCTGGCGCGCTGGCTCGGACAGCGCGAGGATTTCCTGAAAGTCTGACGCGATTTCCGGTTTTCACGAAAAATAGGGAGTATGACGAAAAAACAGCCTATACCGCAGTATTTACGTGCGGAATTAAAAATACCCTATCCAGTATCAAGAAGGCAGCAACCCTTTCCGAGCGCCGCCGCGCTCTGTGCGAAGATACGCCCATGACTCTGACCGAACTCAAGTACATCGTCGCCGTTGCCCGCGAAAAGCATTTCGGGCGCGCCGCCGAAGCCTGCTTCGTCGCGCAGCCGACGCTGTCGGTGGCGATCAAGAAGCTGGAAGACGAACTGGGCGTCGTGATCTTCGAGCGTGGCGGCGCCGAAGTGTCGGTGACGCCGCTCGGCACCAAGATCGTCGCGCAGGCAGAGCGGGTGCTGGAACAGACCGCCGCCATCAAGGAAATCGCCGCGCAGAACAAGGACCCGCTGGCCGGGCCGCTGCGGCTCGGCATCATCTACACCATCGGCCCCTACCTGCTGCCGCCGCTGGTCAAGACCATGATCGAGCAGGTGCCGCAGATGCCGCTGGTGCTGCAGGAAAATTTCACTGTGCGCCTGTTGGAACTGCTGCGCCAGGGCGAGCTGGACGCCGCCATCATGGCGCTGCCGTTTCCGGACCAGGGCCTGATGCTGCAGCCGCTGTACGACGAGCCGTTCGTGGTCGCGGTGCCGCGCCACCATCCATGGGCGCAGCGCGCCTCCATCAGCGCCGACGAATTGAAGTCGGAAACCATGCTGCTGCTCGGTACCGGCCACTGCTTCCGCGACCAGGTGCTGGAGGTGTGTCCGGAAATGTCGCGCTTCTCGACCACCGGCGACGGCATCGCGCGCACTTTCGAGGGTTCATCGCTGGAAACCATCCGCCACATGGTGGCGTCCGGCATCGGCATCACGGTGCTGCCGCTGGCCTCGGTGCCGGACATGGAAGCGAAGAACGGCATGCTGCGCTATGTGCCATTTTCACCACCAGAGCCGTCGCGGCGGGTGGTGATCGCCTACCGCAAGAGCTTCACGCGGGTGGCGGCGATCGAGGCGGTACACCGCGCGGTACTCGACTGTGGCCTGCGCGGCGTCGCCATGCTGCACGAGTCGGCCATCGAGGAAGCGTAGCTTTCCTGCCGCCGGCGGCCTATTCCAGCCGCAGCGTGGTGTGCGGATCGAACCAGTGCAGCGCGCCGGCCTCGAAGCCGGCGCTGATACGATCACCGACGGCGACTGCGGTACCTGCCGGCGCGCGCAGCACCAGCGGCTGGCCGC
>JBATWJ010000276.1:0-13048 GCA_049672545.1 Burkholderiaceae bacterium | reverse complement strand
GAGCTGGCCGACGCGCTGCGGCCCGACGCGCGCGCGGTGGTCGCGCATTTTCAGGCCGCCGGCAAGGAAGTGGTGCTGCTGTCCGGCGACGGGCAGGAGGCGACCGAACGCGTGGCGGCCGAACTTGGAATCGGCACCGCGCTCGGAGACCACTTGCCGGAACAGAAACTGGCCTATGTGCAGCAGTTGCAGCAGGGCGGGGCGGTGGTGGCGATGGTCGGCGACGGCATCAACGACGCCGCCGTGCTGGGCGCCGCCGACGTGTCGTTTGCGATGGGCAGCGGCGCCGCCCTGGCGCAGGCACAAGCCGACACCGTGCTGCTGTCGGGACGGCTGGCGCTGGTGTGGGAAACCGCGCAGGCGGCGGCGCGGACGATGGCGGTGGTGCGCCAGAACCTCGGCTGGGCCACCGCCTACAATGCGCTGGCGATTCCGGCGGCGGCGCTCGGGCTGCTGAATCCCTGGCTGGCGTCGGTCGGCATGTCGCTCAGTTCGGCGCTGGTGGCGGCGAATGCGCTGCGCCTGCGGCGGTTGCCGCGAGCGCCGCGGAGCTAGGAGAACACATGGAAGCCCTGTACCTGCTGGTGCCGATCAGTATCGCCGTGGTGTTCGTCGCGATCTGGGTGTTTTTCAAGGCCTCCGACGACGGCCAGTTCGACGATCTGGTCGGACCGGGATTGCGCCTGTTGCAGGACGACGACGCGCCGCCGGCCGCCGATGCGGACGCGGGCAATCAACCACGCCAGGAATAAGGTTTCCGGCTGGACCCGAATGCTGCGGTGCATTAAAATTAGATTGATCCAGATCAAAGATTTTCGGCTTGCAAATAAATAACCTTACTGCCGTCATGGCATCTTTTGGGGAGCTTCTGTGAACAGCGCAGAAAACTACAACTATCGGGTCGTCAAGCAGTTCACGATCGCCACCGTGGTGTGGGGCGTCGTGGGCATGCTGGTCGGCGTGTTCATCGCCGCACAGCTGGCCTGGCCGGCCCTGAATTTCGACATTCCGTGGCTGACCTACGGCCGCTTGCGGCCGCTGCACACCAACGCGGTGATCTTCGCGTTCGGCGGCAGCGCGCTGTTCGCCACTTCGTACTATGTTGTGCAACGCACAAGCCAAGTCCGGCTGTTTTCCGATCAGTTGGCGGCGTTCACGTTCTGGGGCTGGCAGGCGGTGATCGTCGGCGCCGTGATCAGCTTGCCGATGGGCTGGACCCGCGGCAAGGAATACGCGGAGCTGGAATGGCCGCTGACGATCCTGATCGCGCTGGTCTGGGTCGCCTACGCGGTGGTGTTCTTCGGTACGCTGGTCAAGCGCCGCGTCCAGCACATCTATGTCGCCAACTGGTTCTTCGGCGCCTACATCCTGACCATTGCGCTGCTGCACATCGTCAATGGCGCGTCGATGCCGGCTACGATGACCAAGTCATACTCCGCCTACACCGGCGTGCAGGACGCGATGGTGCAGTGGTGGTACGGCCATAACGCGGTCGGCTTCTTCCTGACCACCAGCTTCCTCGGCATGATGTACTACTTCATCCCCAAGCAGGTCGAGCGCCCGGTGTATTCGTACCGGCTGTCGATCGTCCACTTCTGGGCGCTGATCTTCACCTACATGTGGGCCGGCCCGCACCACCTGCACTACACCGCGCTGCCGGACTGGACGCAGTCGGTCGGCATGGTGTTCTCGCTGATCCTGCTGGCGCCGTCCTGGGGCGGCATGTTCAACGGCATGATGACGATGTCGGGTGCTTGGCACAAGCTGCGCTCCGACCCGATCCTGAAGTTCCTGATCGTCTCGCTGTCGTTCTACGGCATGGCCACCTTCGAGGGCCCGATGATGTCGATCAAGACCGTCAACGCGCTGTCGCACTACACCGACTGGACCGTCGGCCACGTGCACGCCGGCGCGCTGGGCTGGGTCGGCTTCATCACGATGGGCTCGATCTACTACATGCTGCCGCGCCTGTTCGGCAAGCCGGAAATGTGGAGCAAGCAGCTGATCGAGTTGCACTTCTGGATCGCCACCATCGGCATCGTGCTGTACATCGCCGCGATGTGGATCGCCGGCGTGATGCAGGGCCTGATGTGGCGCGCGGTCAATCCGGACGGCACGCTGACCTACACCTTCGTCGAAAGCGTCAAGGCGACCTATCCGTACTACGTGATCCGCTTCACCGGCGGCCTGCTGTTCCTGTCGGGCATGGTGCTGATGGCTTTCAATACCTACATGACGGCCCGTAACAGCGAGCCGGTCGTCGCCCGCATCCCGGCACTGCCGGGCGGCGCCCACGCCTGAATCAAGGAGTGCAGAGAATGAAATTTACCCATGAGTGGATCGAAAAGAATCCCTTTCTGCTGATCGCACTGGTGGTGATCGTGGTCAGCATCGGCGGCCTGGTCGAGATCGTGCCGCTGTTCTTCCAGAAATCGACCACCGAAGCGGTCGCAGGCCTGAAACCGTACTCGCCGCTGCGCTTGATGGGACGCGACATCTACGTGCGCGAGGGCTGCTACAACTGCCACTCGCAGATGATCCGTCCGTTCCGCGCCGAAACCGAGCGCTACGGCCATTATTCGGTGGCCGGCGAGTTCGTCTACGACCGGCCGTTCCAGTGGGGTTCCAAGCGCACCGGCCCGGACCTGGCGCGCGTCGGCGGCCGCTACAGCGACGAATGGCACCGCGTGCACCTGGACGACCCGCGCGCGGTGGTGCCGGAATCGAACATGCCGGGCTACCCGTGGCTGGCCAAGACCAAGCTCGATCCGAAGGACGTGCAGCCGCGCATGCGGGCGCTGCAGCGCCTGGGCGACGGCTACAGCGACGAGGAAATCGCGCAGGCGCCGAAGGAACTGGTCGACAAGACCGAGCAGGATGCGCTGATCGCCTACCTGCAGGGACTCGGCACCCAGATCAAGACCAAACGCTAGGAGCGGCGATGGAAAACCTGTTTGCCGATGCCCGCAGCGTGATCACCGTGGTCAGCCTGCTGACCTTCGTTGGGATCGTCTGCTGGACCTATATTGCCCACCGCAGCAAGGATTTCGAAGCCGCCGCCAATCTGCCGTTTGCCGACGAGCCGGCGGCCGAGCATGTACAAGGGAGCCGTGATGTCTGACTTCACCAGTGAATTCTGGAATTTCTATGTGGCGGCGCTGACGCTGATCGGCATCGCCGCCTGCGGCCTGCTGCTGTGGTCGCAGTCGACCCACCGGGTCAAGGTCGAGGAAGGCATGCCGGCCGACGGCACCACCGGCCACGTCTGGGACGAGGACTTGACTGAGCTGAACAATCCGCTGCCGCGCTGGTGGATGTGGCTGTTCTACCTGACCATCATCTTCGGCGTCGCCTACCTGCTGCTGTACCCGGGGCTGGGCAGCTACGCCGGCAAGCTCGGCTGGAAATCGACCGGCGCCTACGAGGCCGAACTGGTCAAGGCCGACGCCGAGTATGGCCCGCTGTTCGCCGGCTACCTCGACAAGGACATCAAGGCGGTGGCGGCCGATCCACAGGCGCGCGCGATCGGCGAGCGGCTGTTCCTGACCTATTGCGCCCAATGCCACGGCTCGGACGCACGCGGCAGCAAGGGCTTCCCGAACCTGACCGACCGCGACTGGCTGTACGGCGGCACACCGGAGATCATCAAGACCACCATCATGGAAGGGCGGCATGGCGTGATGCCGCCGATGGAGGCCGCGCTCGGCGGCGCGCAGGATACCGAAAACGTCGCCCATCACGTGCTGAGCCTGTCCGGCTCGACCCACGATCCGATCAAGGCCGCGTTCGGCAAGCCGAAGTTCGCCGCCTGCGCCGCCTGCCATGGCGCCGACGGCAAGGGCAACCAGGCGCTCGGTGCCCCCAACCTGGCCGACAAGACCTGGCTGTACGGCGGCAGCGCCGCCACCATCATGGAAACCATCCGCAAGGGCCGCGACAACACGATGCCGCCGTTCAAGGACTTCCTCGGCGAAGCCAAGGTGCACGTGCTGGCCGGCTACGTCTGGGGCCTGTCGAACCGGCCCGGCGACGAGGCCAAATAGCGGCGCAACACCTACCGCGGGCGGGGCAAACGGCGATGCCGTTTGCCCCATTTGCCGTTAACCTTCACCGTCGATGGCTGGAGTATGCTGCGAAAAGCGCCATTTGACGCCCGATATTGGCATGCCATACGGGGAGTATCTAGAGAAATCGAAACCATGCGACAGGCCCGGGCGCAGCCGGACCGGCAGCAGCAGGAGCATGCACGGCAATGAGCAAGGGCGAGCCGGAAGTCAAGGTCATCAAGATGTACGCCAAGCGCGAGGAGATCTACGCGCGCGAGGCGCGCGGCCGATACACCAACTGGCGCTGGATATTTGTCTGGCTGACGCAGCTGGTGTATTACGGACTGCCGTGGCTGACCTGGAACGACCGCCAGGCCGTGCTGTTCGATCTGGCGGCGCGCAAGTTCTACCTGTTCGGCATCGTGCTGTGGCCGCAGGACTTCATCTACCTGGCGGTGCTGCTGATCATCTGTGCCTATGGCCTGTTCCTGTTCACTGCGGTGCTCGGGCGCGTCTGGTGCGGCTTTTCCTGTCCGCAAACGGTCTACACCGAAATCTTCATGTGGATCGAGAACAAGATCGAAGGCGACCGCAGCGCCCGCATGCGCCTCGACAAGCAGCCGTGGAACGCCAACAAGATCGGCCGCAAGAGCGCCAAGCACGCGGCCTGGATCGCGGTCTCGCTGTGGACCGGGTTTACCTTCGTCGCCTATTTCACGCCGGTCAAAACGCTGATGGCGCAGACGCTGGCGGCGTCGCTCGGGCCGTGGCAGCTGTTCTGGATCCTGTTCTACGGCTTCGCCACCTACGGCAACGCCGGCTGGATGCGCGAGCAGGTATGCAAGTACATGTGCCCTTACGCGCGCTTCCAGAGCTCGATGTTCGACAAGGACACGCTGATCGTTTCCTACGACGCCAAGCGCGGCGAGCCGCGCGGCGCCCGCAAGAAGGCGGAGCAGGCGCAGACGCAGCTGGGCGACTGCATCGACTGCTCGCTGTGCGTGCAGGTGTGCCCGACCGGCATCGACATCCGCAACGGCCTGCAGTACGAATGCATCAGCTGCGCCGCTTGCATCGACGCCTGCGATTCGGTGATGGACCGGGTCGGGCTGCCGCGCGGCCTGATCCGCTATTCGACCGAAAACGGCCTGAAGAAGCAGATGAACAAGCGCCAGATCTGGCAGCGCATGCTGCGCCCGCGCGTACTGATTTACAGCGCGGTGCTGACGCTGATCGTCGGCGCCTTCTTCGGCACGTTGCTGACGCGTACGCCGCTGAAGCTGGACGTGATCCGTGACCGCGGCGCGCTCAGCCGCGAAGTCGAGGACGGCATGATCGAGAACGTCTACCGGCTGCAGGTGATGAATACCGACGAAGCGCCGCACCGCTACCGCATCTCGGTATCCGGCATCGACAGCATCGAGCTGGCGACCGCGCCGGAAGTCGAAGTCGAAGCGACCGCGTCGCGCGGGGTGCCGGTGCGGGTGCGGGTGGCGCCGGGAGCCGGCACGCCCGGCTCCAACAAGATCCAGTTCGAACTGCAGTCGCTCGACGACGAGCGCGTGCGGGTCAGCGAAAAGGCGGTGTTCTTCGTGCCGCGCAACTAGGAAAACATCATGCACAGCAAATCTTCTTCCGCCAGGCCGTGGTATGCGCACCGCTGGCCGTGGCTCCTGATGCTGGGACCGGCCGCGGTGGTGGTCGCCGGCGTGTTCACGATCTGGCTCGCCTTCGCCCACCAGGATGCGCTGGTGGTCGACGACTACTACAAGCAGGGCAAGGCGATCAACCAGGACCTGCGGCGCGACGCCGAAGCGGCGCGCTTGAAGATGGCGCTGCGACTGAACTACAATGCAGCGGAAGGCAGGCTCGCCGGCGTGCTGGAATCGCAGGCCGGCGCCGGTACGCAGGAGCTGGACCTGCGGCTGATCCATCCGACCCTGCCACAGAGCGACATCGACCTGAAGCTGCATACCGATGGCGCTGGCCGCTTCGAAGCGGCGCTGCCATTGCTGCAGATCGGGCACTGGCAGGTGCAGGTGGAAGATCGGCAGCAGAACTGGCGCCTGACCGGCGTTTGGGCTTGGCCTCAACAAAAACAGATAGAACTGAAGGCTGACGCAGATGCAGCCGGATGACGACATCAGGAGACAGGCAGATGCTGCAAAAAGCAATGACGGTGCTGTGGCCCTCGTTCTTAGCCGCGATCGTCGCCGAAGGGGCGTTCTTTTCGCTGTTCGTCCCGCATGATCTGCCCCTCCCGTACGGCGGCCTGGAATTGACCGAGCCGGCCGTCTACACCATCGGCTTCTTCTGCTTCTGGGCGCTGACGACACTGGCCAGTCTGCTGACCTGGTATCTGGTGACACCGCCGCGCAACTAGCCGCCTTCCTTTCCCGCTTTCCTTCTCCGCCTGCCGCCACCGGCACCGGGCGCTCTTGGCGCGCGCCGCCGCCATTCCATTCATCCGCTTTTTGCCGCTGCAACTTCCGCCGCGCCAGCAAAATTCAGGTATTCCACAAATTTGCGAACGATCGTTTTAAAATAGGCCGCTTGCAATCACGATAAGCCAATCCCCACAGCCTGATAGGAGACGATATATGCGCAATCCCCAACAACTTTTCGACTTGACCGGCAAGACCGCGCTGGTGACCGGCGGCTCGCGCGGGCTCGGCCTGCAGATCGCAGAAGCGCTCGGCGAGCAGGGCGCGAAGATCGTGCTGTCCTCGCGCAAGCAGGCCGATCTCGACGAAGCGGTCGCGCACCTGAAGCAGCGCGGCGTCGAAGCGTCGGCGATCGCCGCCGACCTGTCGCAGGAAGCGGCGGTGGCGCCGCTGGTGGCGGAAGCGATCAAGCGCCTCGGCCACATCGACATCCTGGTCAACAACGCCGGCGCCACCTGGGGCGCGCCGGCCGAGGATCACCCGCTGGAAGCCTGGGACAAGGTGATGAACCTGAACATCCGCAGCATCTTCCTGCTGTCGCAGGCGGTCGCCAAGCAATCGATGATCCCGCGCAAGTACGGCCGCATCGTCAATGTCGCGTCGATCGCCGGCCTGTCCGGCAACCCGAAGGAAATGTGCACCATCGCCTACAACACCTCGAAGGGCGCGGTGGTCAACTTCACTCGCGCGCTGGCCGGCGAATGGGGTCAGTACAACATCACCGTCAACGCGCTGGCGCCGGGCTTCTTCCCGTCGAAGATGACCAAGGGCCTGCTGGACAAGCTCGGCAAGGATGAAATGGCGCAGCACGCGCCGCTGCAGCGGCTGGGCGACGACGAAGACCTGAAGGGCGCCGCGGTGCTGTTCGCCTCCGATGCCGGCAAGCACATCACCGGCCAGATCCTGGCGGTGGACGGCGGCGTGTCGGCGATCTGATGCCGGCGCCGGACGCGGAAGCCGGCCGCCGGTTTCCGAACGAGGTGCCGTTCCTGCACGACCTCGGCGTCGAGTTCGTCGGTGCCGCCGACGGCCGCGCCGAAGTCGCGCTCGAGCTGCTGCCGCGCCACATGAACAGCTGGCAGGTGGCGCATGGCGGCGTCAGCATGACGCTGCTCGACGTCGTGATGGCGGTGGCCGGCCGCTCGCTCGATCCGGAGGCGCGTGGCGGCGTCACGATCGAAATGAAGACCAGTTTCCTGCAACCGGCCGGCGTGGTCGGCGAGCGCGTGATCGCGCGCGGCCATGCCTACCACCGCAGCGCCACGATGTGTTTTTGCGAAGGCGAGATCTGGAATGGCGGGAAGCTGGTCGCCAAGGCGATGGGAACCTTCAAGTTCCTGAAGCGACTCGAAGCCTCGAAGAAGCTGAAATGAAGCCCCGGCCGCGATCGGCCGGCGTTTGCCACTCAACCAAAATGGAAATGCGATGAATACCTATCAACGACTGGTGCTGGCCAGCCGCCCGCAGGGCGAAGTCCAGCCGTCCAACTTCCGCATGGAAACCGTACCGGTACCGGAGCTGGCCGATGGCCAGGTTCTGGTGCGCAATCATTACCTGTCGCTCGATCCGTACATGCGCATGCGCATGGAGGATGCCAAGAGCTATGCGGCGCCGCAGCCGATCGGCGAAACGATGATCGGCGGCACGGCCGGCGAGGTCGTGGCGTCGAAGAATCCGAAATTCGCGGTCGGCGACAAGGTGGTCGGCATGCTCGGCTGGTCGGAAATGGGCGTTTCCGACGGCGTGCTGCTGAAGAAGGTCGACACCGCGCATATCCCGCTGTCGGCTTATCTCGGCGCGGTCGGCATGCCCGGCATGACCGCTTGGTACGGCTTGACCCAGATCATGCAGCCGAAGGCGGGCGATACCATCGTCGTCTCCGCCGCCAGCGGCGCGGTCGGCAGCGTGGTCGGCCAGCTGGCCAAGCAGCGCGGTTGCCGCGCGGTCGGGATTGCCGGCGGCGCCGAGAAGTGCGCCTACGTGGTCAACGAGCTCGGCTTTGATGCCTGCGTCGACTACAAGGCCGGCCGGCTGGAGCAAGACCTGGCGGCGGCCACTCCGAACGGCGTCGACGCGATCTTCGAAAACGTCGGCGGCAAGGTATTCGACGCCGCTCTGGCGCGCATGAATCCGTTCGGCCGCATCGCGCTGTGCGGCATGATTGCCGGCTATGACGGCCAGCCGGCGCCGATCAACAATACCCGCGTATTCCTGTCGATGCGGCTGACGATGCGCGGCTTCATCATTTCCGAGCACATGGACCTGTGGCCGCAGGGACTGCAGGAACTGGGTGCGGCGGTGGCGGCCGGCAAGCTGAAATTCCGGGAGTCGGTCGCCGATGGTCTGGCGGCGGCGCCGGACGCCTTCATCGGCATGCTGAAGGGCCGCAATTTCGGCAAGCAGCTGGTCAAGCTGATTTAGAGTAAAGACTTCCATGCCGGAACTGATTTTTCATCATTATCCGAATTCGCCGTTTTCGGAAAAAATCCGCACGATTTTTGGCTTCAAGAAACTGGCATGGAAGTCTGTGACGATCCCGGTCATCATGCCGAAGCCGGAGCTGACCGCGCTGACCGGCGGTTATCGCCGTACGCCAGTGCTGCAGATCGGCGCCGACATCTACTGCGACACCGCGCTGATCGCCGACGTACTGGAACGCCTTGCGCCGGCGCCGACGCTGTATCCGGCAGCGGTGGCTGGCCTGGCGCGCACGCTGGCGCAATGGGCCGACGCGACGCTGTTCTGGACCGTTATCGCCTATGTGTTCCAACCCGCCGGGATGGCGGGCGTTCTCGGCGCACTGCCGCCGGAACAGATGAAGGCATTTGCCGCCGACCGTGCGGCAATGCGCGGCAACGCGCCGCGCATGCCGCTGGCGGAAGCGGCCGGTGCACTGGCCGAATATCTGCGCCGCCTGGAAAACATGCTGGTGGACGGCAAGCCTTACCTGCTCGGTGCACAGCCATGCATCGCGGATTTTTCGGTGTACCACTGCCTCTGGTTCCTGCAACTGGCGCCCGCGCTGACCGGCATCCTGGATGCCACGCCGAAGCTGCTGGCCTGGACGGCGCGCATGGCGGCCTTTGGCCATCACAAGTCCGGCAGCATGAGCGCGGCGCAGGCACTCGAAGCGGCGCGCAGCGGCACCCCGGGCGCCACTGCGCAGTTGCCGTTCGTCGATACGCATGGCGTGGCGCGGGGCGAGCGCGTCGCCATCATGCCGACCGATTACGCGTTGGATCCGGTCGAAGGCGCGCTGCTGGTTTCCAGCGACAACGAATTTGCAGTACGTCGAACCGATCCCTTGGCCGGGACCGTGCTGGTGCACTTTCCACGGCTGGGTTTTCAACTTAAAAAACTTCAGGAGACAGCATGAACGAGTTTCAAGGCAAGATCGCCGTCATCACCGGCGGCGCCAGCGGCTTCGGCCATGAATTCGCCAGGATCGGCGCCGCGCTCGGCATGAAGCTGGTGCTGGCCGACGTCCAGCAGGATGCGCTGGACCGCGTCAAGGCCGAGCTGGAAGGACAGGGCGCGCAGGTGCTGGCGCAGCGCTGCGACGTGCGCCACGCGGCCGAAGTGCAGGCGCTGGCGGATGCGACCATGGCGCGCTTCGGCGCGGTGCACCTGGTGTTCAACAATGCCGGCGTCGGCTCGGGCGGCCTGATCTGGGAAAACACCCAGGCCGACTGGGAATGGGTGCTGGGCGTCAACCTGTGGGGCGTGATCCATGGCGTGCGCATCTTCACGCCGCTGATGCTGGAATGCGCGCGGAAGGATCCAGCCTATGAAGGCCACATCGTCAACACGGCCTCGATGGCCGGCATGCTGAACGCGCCGACGATGGGCGTCTACAACGTCTCCAAGCACGCGGTGGTATCGCTGTCGGAAACCCTGTACCAGGATCTGGAGCTGGTGGAGGCGCCGATCGGCGCCTCGGTACTGTGCCCGTACTTCGTGCCGACCGGTATTTCCCAATCGCACCGCAACCGCCCGAGCGACGTGCAGAACAGCGGCGGTCCGACCGCCAGCCAGGCGGCGGCACAGGCCATGTCGGACAAGGCGGTGTCGTCCGGCAAGGTCAGCGCGCAGCAGGTCGCCGAATGGACCTTCGAGGCGATCCGCAAGCGGCAGTTCTACATCTTTTCGCACCCGCAGGCACTGGGCAACGTGCAGTCCCGGATGGAAGACATCGTGCTGCAGCGCAATCCGAGCGATCCGTACGCGGCGGCGCCACAGGTGCGCGAGATGCTGCGCGCCAAGTTGAAGGGCTGACGCTCGTCCCACCATCCTGCACCGGGAGCCGACGATGAACACCACCGCAATCCGCGAAGGGCAATTCGCGCAGTTGGACAACGGCACGCGCCTGCACTACGCCAGCGCCGGCCAGCCGGGGCAGCCGCTGCTGCTGTTCGTGCACGGCTTCCCGGAATTCTGGTACGAGTGGCAGGCGCAGCTGGCCGAGTTCGGCGCCGACCATTTCGCCGTCGCGCCCGACCTGCGCGGCTTCAACCTGTCCGACATGCCGGACGATCCGGCCGCCTACAAGGCGCGCCACATCGTCGACGACCTGAGGCTCTTGGCGGCGCATCTGGGCTATCGGCGCTTCGTGCTGGTGGCGCACGACTGGGGCGGCGCGATCGCATGGAACCTGGCGATCGCCATGCCGCAGTTGCTGCGGCAGCTGATCATCGTCAACTCGCCGCACCCGTATCTGTTCGCCCGCGCTCTGGCGACCGATCCGCGCCAGCAGGCCGCCAGCGAGTACATGAACTGGCTGCGCGCCGACGGTTCGGAAGCGGCGCTGGCGAAGGACGGCTTTGCGCGCATGGAAGGGCTGTTTTCCGGCATGGGACAGCCGGCCGCCGGCTGGTTCACGCCAGAGGTGCGCGCGCGCTACCACGCCTGCTGGTCACGCGGCCTGCGCGGCGGCGTCAACTATTACCGCGCGTCGCCGCTGCATCCGCCGGCGCCCGGCCACGCCGGGCCGCTGAAGCTGGACCTGAAACCGGACGACTTCCGCGTGATGGTGCCGACCCGGGTGATCTGGGGCGAGCGCGACATCGCATTGCCGTCCAGCCTGCTGGACGGGCTGGACGCTCTGGTGCCGGACCTGCAGATCGAGCGCATCCCGGAAGGCAGCCACTGGGTGATCCACGAGCAGCCACAGCGCATCAACCAGCTGATCCGCGGTTTCCTGCCACCGCCGGACGACGCGTCCTAGCGCACCGCCGGCGGCGGTCGAACTTTTGCCGACAAAACGCTTCCTACTGACAATGACTCCCGATTCCGTGCGCCGCTGCGGCGGCACCGGATTCGGCTTCCCCGAGCCATTTTCTTCCATCGAAAGGAGCATTTTATGTCTGCTCGTCGTCCGCACTCTGCAACGCGCGTCCGGCCCCGCCCGGCGCCGGTCACGCAGCTGCATCCGCCCAGGGCGCGCGACCCGGCGCTGCACGAGGAACGGGTTCTGGATCGCGCATTGGAAGATACCTTCCCCGCCAGCGATCCGGTCGCCGAAACGCCGAACACCGAGCAACTGACCGCCAAGGAAAAGGTGAAGGAAGCGCTGCTCGACGACGCGCTGGAGCTGACCTTTCCAGCCAGCGACCCGCTGTCGGTGACCTCCAGCTATGAGCGCATCCGGGCGGCGCCGGATATGTCGCCGGCCCACATCGACCACCAGGTCAATTCCATTCCTTCCATCCCACCCAAGCGCGGTTGATCCGCCCACAGCCGGCCGCGCTTCCGAGCGGCCGGCCTTTCCTGGATAATGGCAATTTCCCGTTATCCATTTCCTTTTTCCATGGCTCGAACAGATTTCGCGTTTTTCCATCCGCTGCGCGTGCGCTGGGCGGAAGTCGACATGCAGGGCATCGTCTTCAATGGTCACTACCTGACCTATTTCGACGTCGCGTTCACCGAATACTGGCGCGCGCTCGGCCTGACCAATGCGCTGGAACAGGCGAAGCAGGGGCGCGAAATGTTTGCGCGCCGCGCCACCATCGACTACATGGCGCCGGCGCGCTTCGACGACGAACTGGAAATCGGCGTGCGCTGCGCTGCCTTCGGTCGCTCGTCGGTGCGCTTCGTGCTGGAAATCCATCGCGGCGACGCGCACCTGATCAGCGGCGAACTGCTGTACGTGTACGCCGACACCACGATCCGCAAGGGCGTGCCGCTGCCGCCGGCGTGGCGCGAGAAGATCGCCACCTTCGAGCGCATCGCGCCGGCCGTGCAATGACGCTGCGTCTGGCGCTCGGCGATTGGGAACAGTTGGGCGCCGACGCCTTCGCGGTGCGCGAGGAAGTGTTCGTGCAGGAGCAAAAGATTCCGCTGGAACTGGAGCAGGACGAGATGGATGTGCGCAGCCTGCACGCGGTTGCCTACGACGCGCACGGCCGCGCGATCGGTACCGGCCGCCTGCTGCCGGACGGCCATATCGGCCGCATGGCGGTGTGTCGCGCCGCGCGCGGACAGGGCGTCGGCGGCGTCATTCTGGAGGCGCTGATGGCCGAGGCGCGCCGGCGCGGCGATTCGGCCGTGCTGCTGAATGCG
>JBATWJ010000275.1:0-3937 GCA_049672545.1 Burkholderiaceae bacterium | reverse complement strand
GTGCTGGCCGGCGAGATCAACAATGCCTTTTGCGCGATCCGCCCGCCCGGCCACCATGCGCGGCCGTCGATGCCGATGGGTTTCTGCCTGTTCAACAACGTCGCCATCGCCGCCCGCCACGCGCTCGAGGTGCACGGGCTGGAACGGGTGGCGATCGTTGATTTCGACGTCCACCACGGCAACGGCACCGATGAAGCGTTCGCCACCGATCCGCGCGTGCTGATGGTCAGCTTTTTCCAGCATCCGTTCTATCCGTACAGCGGCAGCGGCGAGCAGCGCGCCAACGCGGTCAACGTGCCGGTGCCGGCCTACAGCGACGGCGCCGTGGTACGCCGGCTGGTGACCGAGCGATGGCTGCCGGCGCTGCATGCGCAGCGGCCGCAGATGATCTTCATCTCGGCCGGCTTCGACGCCCACCGCGAAGATGAAATGGCGCAGATGAAGCTGGTCGAGGACGACTATGCCTGGATCACCGAGCAGGTGATGGCGGTGGCGCAGCAATACGCGCACGGGCGCATCGTCAGCTGCCTGGAAGGCGGCTACAACCTGTCGGCGCTCGGACGCAGCGTGGTCGCGCACCTGAAGGTGCTGGCGCAGCTGGAATAATGCGCTCGCTGGCCGGCCGTGGACGGCGCCCGGCTATAAGTACGACCGGGTGATCGACGAGTTGGCGGCGGGAAATTGATCGCCGGCCACACTGCCGGCGCGGTCGAGCACGCGGCGCTGCGCCGCCTTGGCGCAGGCCGCCGGTAAAAATACCGGGACGGCCGGATTTTGCGCACGGCGGCCGCATCTTGACGCACAATTGGGATACCGGAGTTGACTTTCCGGCATCGTTGGTTCAGCTCCCATTCCCGTCCATTACCGTGCTACTGCCATGAATCCCTTCAATCTCGGACTCGACCGCAACGCGGCCAATTACACGCCGCTGACCCCGCTGACCTTTATCGAACGCGCCGCCGCCGTCTCGCCAGAGCGGCTGGCCGTGATCCACGGCGCGCTGCGCCTGACCTGGCGCCAGCAGTATGAGCGCGCGCGGCGGCTGGCCTCGGCGCTGGCCGCGCGCGGCATCGGCGAAGGCGATACGGTGGCGGTGATGCTGCCGAACACGCCGCCGATGGTCGACGCCCATTTCGGCGTGCCGATGACCGGCGCGGTGTTGAATACGCTCAATACCCGGCTGGATGCCGAATCGATCGCGTTCCAGCTGGCGCACGGCGCGGCGAAGGTGGCGATCGTCGACCGCGAGTTCTCGGCGACGATGCGGCAGGCGCTGGCCGCGCTGCCGCGGCAGCCGCTGGTGATCGACGTCGACGATGTCGAATACGACGGCCCCGGCGAGCGGATCGGCGAGATCGACTACGAGCAGTTCCTGGCCGGCGGCGACCCCGGCTACGCCTGGCAGAATCCGTCCGACGAATGGAATGCGATCGGCCTGAACTACACCTCGGGCACCACCGGCAACCCGAAGGGCGTGGTGGTGCACCATCGCGGCGCCTACCTGAACGCGGTGTCGAACATCATGGTGTGGTCGCTGCCGCGCCATCCGGTCTACCTGTGGACCTTGCCGATGTTCCACTGCAACGGCTGGTGCTTCCCGTGGACGGTGGCGGCGCAGGCTGGCGTCAACGTCTGCCTGCGCCGGGTCGAGGCGCAAGCGATCTGGAACGCGATCCGCGAGCACAAGGTCACGCACTATTGCGGCGCACCGATCGTGCAGAGCCTGATCCTGAACGCGCCGTCCGAGCTGCGCGAAGGCGTCACGCACCAGGTATCGGCGATGGTCGCCGGCGCGGCGCCGCCGGCGGCGATGATCGAGGGGATGGAGCAGCTCGGCTTCGACCTGACCCATGTCTACGGCCTGACCGAAGTCTACGGGCCGGCGGTGGTCTGCGAAAAGCAGCAGGAATGGGACGCGGCCGACATCGGCGAGCGCGCGCGGCTGAACGCGCGCCAGGGCGTGCGCTATCCGCTGGAGGAAGCGGTGACGGTGCTGGACCCGGCGACCATGCGGCCAGTGCCTGCCGACGGCGAAACCATCGGCGAGATCATGTTCCGCGGCAATATCGTGATGAAGGGCTACCTGAAGAACGAGGAAGCGACCCGCGACGCCTTCGCCGGCGGCTGGTTCCATTCCGGCGACCTGGCGGTGATCCATCCGGACGGCTACATCAAGATCAAGGACCGCAGCAAGGACATCATCATTTCCGGCGGCGAAAACATTTCCAGCATCGAAGTCGAGGACGTGCTGTACCGCCATCCGGCAGTGCTGGCCGCCGCCGTGGTGGCGATGCCGAGCGACAAATGGGGCGAGACGCCGTGCGCCTTCATCGAGCGGCGTCCAGGCGCTACGGTGACCGAGCAGGACATCGTCGCCCACTGCAAGCAGCACCTGGCCGGCTTCAAGGTGCCGCGCGCGGTGGTGTTTTCCGAATTGCCGAAGACCTCGACCGGCAAGATCCAGAAGTTCGAGCTGCGCCAGCGCGCCGGCTCGGTGTCGGCGATCGACGTCTGACCGCGCGCCGCGCCTGAAAGGCTGGGGCGAATCCGCGCCAGCCCTTAAAATGGCGGCTCATCCCCCAGCCGCAGAACTCGCATGTCCATCCAATGGTTTCCCGGTCACATGAACGCCGCCCGCCGCCAGGCGGCGGAGGCGATGGAGAAGGTCGACCTGGTGATCGAGGTGCTGGATGCGCGGCTGCCGCAGGCCAGCTGCAATCCGATGATCGAGGAACTGCGCCGCCACCGCCAGCGTCCCTGCCTGAAGATCCTGAACAAGAGCGACCTGGCCGACCCGGCGGCGACGCAAGCCTGGCTGGCCTTCTACAACGCGCAAAAGGATGTGCAGGCGGTGGCGCTGTCGTGCAAGAAGCCGGCCGACGTCGCCCGCGTGCCGAAGCTGTGCATGGCGCTGGCGCCGCACCGCGGCACCGCGCTGAAGCCGCTGCGTATCATGATCATGGGCATCCCCAACGTCGGCAAATCGACGCTGATGAATGCGCTGTTGAAGCGGCGCGTGGCCAAGGTCGGCGACGAACCCGCGGTGACCAAGGCGCAGCAGAGACTCTACCTCGGCAACAACATGGTGCTGATCGATACCCCCGGCATGCTGTGGCCGAAGATCGCGCACGCCAGCGACGGCCTGATGCTGGCCGCCAGCCACGCGGTTGGCAGCAACGCGCTGATCGAGGAAGAAGTCGCGACCTTCCTGGCCGGCCTGCTGCTGGAGCGCTATCCGCAATTGCTGGCGGCGCGCTACGGTCTGCAGCCGCAGGACATGGACGGCGTCGCCGTGGTCGAGGCGGTCGCGCAGAAGCGCGGCTACCGGCTGAAGGGTGGCACGCTGGACCTGGAAAAGGCCGCGCACACGCTGCTGCTCGACTACCGCAGCGGCGCCCTGGGCCGCATCAGCCTGGAAACGCCGGCTTCGCGCGAGCGGCTGCTGGCACAGGCGCAGGCGGACCTGCCGGCGGCGGTGCCGGCCGTCGCTGCCAGCCAGGCCGATCCGGAATAATAGGGAGTATGTTGTAAAAACGACCTATGCACGCCCGGTATTGAAGGGTGATGCAGGGAGTATATGAATCGAGCCATGACGGTGCCGGCCCGCGCCGCCTTTTTCACGCCCACTCGCACAGGAGCCGCCATGTCTACTGTCACCGTCCCCGCCGCCGAAACCCCGTATGTGCTGAAGACCGAAGCCGCCGGCATCGTCACGCTGACGCTGAATCGCGGCGAGCGCTTCAACGCGCTGTCGGAACAGATGCTGTCCGCGCTACAGGCCGAGCTGGACGCGGTGGCCGCCGACCCAGAGGCGCGCGTGGTGGTGCTGGCCGCCGCCGGCCGCGCCTTCTGCGCCGGCCACGACCTGAAGCAGATGATCGCCGGCGGTGATGCTGGCGCCGGCCCGTCGGCCGCCTACTACACCGTGCTGTTCAAC
>JBATWJ010000274.1:0-2982 GCA_049672545.1 Burkholderiaceae bacterium | reverse complement strand
GAGCAGGCTTTGCGCGCCGTAGATGATCGCCAGCGGCCGGTGCCGGTCGCACAACACGCCGGCGTACCAGCCCAGCAACAGCGGCGGCCCGAAGCACAGGCCGAAGCCGATGCCGGCCAACAGGTCCGAGCGCAACACTTCCTGCGCGTACAGGATCACCGAGTAGTTGATCATGTGGCCGCCGGTGAAGGCCAGCAGGCAGGACAGGTAAAACTGCCAGTGGCGCCGCATCATATGCGCGCTCCGGTAGCGCCTGCATGCACATGCCGATGCGCGCATTCATTCGAACTGCGGCCGGATCAGCGTCGGCTGGCCGTCCTCGGTATGCCACGACGGGAAATTCGAGTTCGCGGTGTACAGGCTGCCGTCTTCGTCGATCTCGACGTCGCGCGTGAGCGTCGTGCGGCGCGGCAGCGGCACGGTGCGCCAGCGCTGCGAGCGGATGTCGAAGCCGTACAGCGCATCAGACTGGTTGCCGTTGACCCAGACGATGCCGCGCTGTTTGTCGACATTCAGCGCGTACGGCGTCTCGCTGCCCTTCGGCTCGAGCGGCAGGTCGAATAGCGAGAACTTGCCGCTGCCCGGCTCGTAGCGCGCGATCTTCGATTCGCCGAAGGCCACGATCCACAGGTTGCCGTCGGCATCGGCACGCAAGCGGCGCGGCCCCAGGAATGGCGTCGGGATCATCGTGATCTGGCCGCTGGCCGGCTCGATCTTGCCGATTTCGCGGCTGTGCAGGCGCATCCCGATGCAAAGTCCTGGCCGCTTCCCCGAGATCGACGCGGTGGCCCGCCAGCTGCACATGACCGGACGCACGCTGCGCCGCAAACTGCAGGCACAGGGAGTCTCCTACCAGAGCATCCTGACCGACGTGCGGCGGCAGCTGGCGCTCGGCTACCTGCGCAAGACCCGCATGAGCGTCGAGGACATCGCCGCCGCGCTCGGTTTTTCCGATGCCGCCAATTTTCGCCACGCCTTCAAGAAGTGGACCGGCAGGACGCCGGGCGAATACCGTTCGACGTCCGCTTGAGCACGTTCGCCGGCCCGGCCGACGGACTTAGACGAACTTGCCGATCCTCTCTTCGACCGCCGCCCGCACCGAACCGCTGGCGACGAAGGCATGCGCGGCGGCGATGTCGTCATGGAACCAGCGATCGCCGTCCAGGCAGGCCGGAATCTGGCGCCGGATTTCCTGATACGCGGCCTGCGTCCCCTGCCCCAGCACGAAGCCGGGCAAGTCCTGCTCGGTCATCGTCAGCGCCTGCGCCGCCAGCAGCATTTCGACGCCGACGATATAGCGCGCGTTGGCGATCACGGTGGCGGCCTTGCGCGCACACCAGGTCGAGTTGGAGATGTGGTCTTCGCTGTTGCCCTTGGCCGGGATGCTGTCGACGCTGCCGGGCATGCACAGCGTGCGGTTCTCCATCACCAGCGCGCTCATCGAGCATTGCACCACGGTGTAACCGGTATTGACGCCGGCGATACCGGACATCAGGTTGCGCGGCAGACCCCATGACAGCGACGGATCGATCAGGCGTGCGATGCGGCGCTCGCAGATACTCCCAAGGTCGGTCACCGTCATCGCAAGCAAATCCATCGCCTGGGCCAGATACTGCCCATGGAAATTGCCACCCGAGATGATTTCGAAGCCACCGCCGTCCTTGCCGAAGATCAGCGGGTTGTCGGTGGCGGAATTGATCTCGGTGGCGACGATGGTGTCGATGTAGTCGAGCGCGTCGAACACCGGCCCGTACACCTGCGGCGCGCAGCGCAGCGAATACACGTCCTGGATGCGCGGCGTGTATGGAATGTCGGCGCGCCGTGCTTCCTGCGGCAGCTGCACCGCGCGCGCCTCGTGGGTAGCGCGGGTCGAGCCGGCCAGGAGTTTGCGCACGATGGCGGCGGTCTTGATCTGCCCCTTGTGCGGGCGCGCCTGGTGGATGCGCGGATCGAAGGCCGACATTTCGGCGCGCATCGCCTCCAGCGTCAGCCCGAGCGACACGCAGGCGTCGGACAGCAGCTTGCGGGCGTCGTCGGCAGCCAGCACTGCCACCGCCAGCGACACCGTGCAGCCGTTGATGATCGCCGACGCATCTTTCGCCTTCAGCTCGAACTTGACCGGTTCCAGCCCGGCGGCGGCGATCGCCTGCGGCGCATGCATGCGCTGCCCCCGGTACATCACCTCGGCTTCGTCGAAACCGGCCAGCGCCGCGCCCAGATAGGCCAGCGGCGCCAGGTCGCCGGAAGCGCCGACCGAGCCTTTTTGCGGCATCAGCGGATGGATGCCGGCATTGATGAAGGCCAGCAGGCGATCGACCACTTCGACGCGCGGCGCCGAATAGTTGGAGGCGAAGGCGTTGGCGCGCAGCAGCATGGTGGCGCGGCTGACTTCCTCGGAAAATGGCTCGCCGAGGCCGGCCGCGTGCGCCTTGATCAGCTGGGTCTGGAACAGGCCGATCTGCTCGACCTTGACGCGGGTGTCCTTCAACAGGCCGACGCCGGTATTGAAGCTGTACATCATCGGCGCGTCGTCGTGCATCCAGGTCGCCTCGATGTAGTCGCGGCTTTCCTTCAGCGCCGCGCGCGACGAATCGGCCAGTGCGACCTTGACCTCGGTGTCGCGCGCGACCGCCAGCACCTGCTGCGCGGTCAGACTGAAGCCGTCGATGGTGATCGTGTTCATGATTCGCTTCCCTTGTTGAATACGGAATGCCGCGCCGCGGCTTATTTTGCGCCGGCCTCGAACCAGGCGCCGATCTCGGCGCGCTCCTGGTCGGTCATCTGCGTCAGATTGCCGATCGGCATCGCCTTCAGCTGCACCACTTGCTGGTAGATCTTGGCCGCGTGCTGGTGGATCAGTTCCGGCGTCTGCAGCATGACGCCGGCCGGCGCGGCGGCAAAACCCGGCTGCGTCGGCGTCGCCGAATGGCAGGCGACGCAGCGCTGGTCGACGATCGCCTGCACGCGCGCCATGTCCGGTGC
>JBATWJ010000273.1:0-4187 GCA_049672545.1 Burkholderiaceae bacterium | reverse complement strand
GTCGAGGCGGTGGCGGTGGTCGGCGGCGGCACGATGGGTGCCGGGATCGCCGTCGCGATCCTCGATGCCGGCTTCCCGGTCACGATGATCGAGCGCGACGCCACATCGCTGGCGGCCGGCCGCGCCAATGTCGAGAAGGTGTATGACGGCCTGATCGCCAAGGGCCGCATCAGCGCCGCCGACAAGGCGGCGGTGATGGCCTGCTATGCCGGCAGCACCTCGTATGACGATATCGCGCATGTCGATCTGGTGATCGAGGCGGTGTTCGAGGACATGGCGGTCAAGCACGCGGTGTTTGCCGAACTGGACCGGGTGTGCAAGCCCGGTGCGATTCTGGCGACCAATACCTCGACGCTGAATGTCAACGAGATCGCGGCCGCGACGTCGCGGCCGCAGGACGTGATCGGACTGCACTTCTTCAGCCCGGCCAACATCATGCGCCTGCTGGAAATCGTGGTGCCAGAGGTCGCCAGCGCCGAGGTGGTGGCGACCGCCTTCGATTTCGCCGCGCGCCTGCGCAAGGTCGCGGTGCGGGCCGGCGTCTGCGACGGCTTCATCGGCAACCGCATCCTGGCGGTGTACCGGCAAGTGGTCGACTTCCTGATCGAGGACGGCGCATCACCGTACGAAGTGGACGATGCGGTGCGCGCCTTCGGCTATCCGATGGGGCCACTGCAGGTGACCGATCTGGCCGGCGGCGACATCGGTTGGGCCACCCGCAAGCGCCGCGCCGCCACCCGCGATCCCAAGGCGCGCTACGTGCGCGTGGCGGACCGCCTGTGCGAAATGGGCTGGTTCGGCCAGAAGACCGGGCGCGGCTTCTACCTGTATCCGGAAGGTAGCCGCACCGGTCAGCCGGATCCCGAAGTACTGCGCATCGTCAACGAGGAGCGCGCCCGCGCCGGCGTCATTCCACACCGCTTCACCAGCGACGAAATCATGCGTCGTTACATGGCGGCGATGGTCAATGAGGGAGCCAATGTGGTCCACGATGGGATCGCGCAGCGCCCGCTCGACGTCGATGCGGTGTTCCTGTTCGGTTACGGCTTTCCGCGCTATCGCGGCGGTCCGATGAAATGGGCCGACATGACCGGTCTGGACAAGGTGCTGGCCGACATCGAGGAATTCGCGAAGGAAGACCCGATGTTCTGGAAGCCGTCGCCATTGCTGAAACAGTTGGTGGCCGAGAAGAAAAACTTCGATAGCCTGAATCAGGCCCGCTAGCAGCGGGCGCAAGCAAACCGCGCGGGCTTCGCCCGTGCCATCCGGGTGTCGTTGACTGCGGTGCCACCCGGCCGTCTTCGGCGGCCGGGTGGGCCGGCCGGAGTCGCGAACCGTACACGAAACAAGGAACGAGAGTCATGAGAGAAGCCGTCATTCTATCCACCGCCCGCACTCCGTTGACCAAGTCGCATCGCGGTGAGTTCAATATCACGCCCGGCGCGCAGCTGGCCGCGTTCTCCGTGCAGGCGGCGGTCGAGCGTTCGCGTCTTGACCCGGCGCAAATCGAGGATCTGATCCTCGGCTGCGGCTATCCGGAAGGCGCGACCGGCAAGAATATTGGCCGCCAGGCGGCGGTGCGCGCCGGCCTGCCATTGACGGTTGCCGGTGCCACCGTCAACCGCTTCTGCGCCTCCGGCCTGCAGGCGATCGCCATGGCGGCCGGCCGTATCGTGGCCGAAGGCGTGCCGGCGATGGTGGCCGGCGGCGTCGAAAGCATCTCGGCGATCCGCCGCGAAAATGCGCTGCCGTCCGACATCGATCCGTGGTTCCTCCAGCACAAGCCGGTACTGCACATGACGATGATCGAGACCGCCGACGTGGTGGCGCGCCGCTATGGTATCAGCCGCGAAGACCAGGACCGCTTCGCGCTCGAGAGCCAGCGGCGTACCGCCGCCGCCCAGCAGAACGGCGTGTTCGACGATGAGATCGTTCCGTGCACGACGACGATGGCGGAAAAGAACAAGGAAACCGGCGAAGTGACCCGGCGCCAAGTGGTCGCCACGCGTGACAACTGCAACCGTCCGAATACCACGCTCGAAGGGCTGGCGCAGCTGGAGCCGGTCAACGGTCCGGACCAATTCATCACCGCCGGCAACGCCTCGCAGCTGTCGGACGGCTCGTCGGCCTGCGTGATGGTCGAGGCCAAGGAAGCCGAGCGACTCGGCCTCGAGCCGCTGGGCGCGTTCCGCGGCTTCGCGGTAGCCGGCTGCGAGCCGGACGAGATGGGCATCGGCCCGGTGTTCGCGGTGCCGCGTCTGCTGGAACGGCACGGACTCAAAGTCGACGACATCGATCTGTGGGAGCTGAACGAGGCATTCGCGTCGCAGGCGCTGTACTGCCAGCGCCGGCTCGGCATTCCGTCCGACCGACTGAACGTCAACGGCGGCGCGATCGCGATCGGCCATCCGTTCGGCATGACTGGCGCGCGCCTGACCGGCCACGTACTGCTGGAGGGCAAGCGGCGCGGTGCCAAGTTTGCGGTCGTGACCATGTGCGTGGGTGGCGGCATGGGTGCCGCCGGTCTGTTCGAGATTTTCTGAGGTTCGTCATGGATTTGAACTTTTCGTCTGCAGAAATCGCGTTCCGTGATGAAGTGCGCGCGTTTTTCGCCAGCAAGCTGCCGACGGCGCTGAAAGAAAAGGTCCGCAAGGGCCAGCATCCGAGCAAGTCCGAGCTGCAAAGCTGGTGGGGCGTGCTGAACCAGCAGGGCTGGCTGGCGCCGCATTGGCCCAAGGAGTACAGGGGTACCGGCTGGAACGTGGTCGAGCGCTTCATCTACGACACCGAGAGCGCGCTGGCGCATGCGCCCAGCAACATGCCGTTCGGCGTCATGCTGCTCGGTCCGGTTCTGATCAAGTTCGGCACCGATGCCCAGAAGAAGCACTGGCTGCCGCGCATCCTCGATGGCTCCGACTGGTGGTGTCAGGGTTATTCGGAACCGGGCGCCGGCTCCGATCTGGCGGCGCTGAAGACCTCGGCCGTGCGCGCCACCGACGCCAACGGCGAGCACTACATCATCAATGGCCAAAAGACCTGGACCAGCTACGCCCAGCACGCCAACATGATGTTCTGCCTGGTGCGCACTAAGCAGGGCAAGAAAAAGCAGGAAGGCATCAGCTTCCTGCTGATCGACATGAACACGCCCGGCATCGAAGTGCGCCCGATCATCACGCTCGATGGCGCGCACGAAGTCAACGAAGTGTTCTTCACCGACGTGCGGGTGCCGGTCGAGAACCTGGTCGGCGAAGAGGACCGCGGCTGGGATTGCGCCAAGTATCTGCTGACCTTCGAGCGCACCACCGCGGCCCGGGTCGGCCTGGCATCGGCCGAGCTGGCCCGCTTGAAGACGGTCGCGGCGCAGCGCCAGCGCAACGGTCGACCGTGGTCCGAGGACCCGCTGTTCGCAGCCCGTCTGGCGCGCGTCGAGATTGCGCTGGAAAACATGAAGACCACCAACATGCGCGTAGTGGCGGCGGTCGCCAGTGGCGGCGCGCCGGGCGTCGAAAGCTCGATTCTGAAGTTGTGCGGCAGCCAGATCCGGCAGGAGATCTCGGCGCTGGCGCTTGCCGTGATGGGCGTGCACGCGCGCGCCTTCATCCCGGACACGATGGAAGACGTGGTCGCCGACGCACCGTTCGCATCCACCGAGGTCACGCTGGATTCTGCTCATTACTTCAACAAGCGCAAGTTGTCCATTTTCGGCGGGTCCGACGAGATCCAGAAAAACATCATCTCCAAGATGATCCTTGGCCTGTAGGAGAGCGTTCGATGAATTTTCAACATACCGAAGACCGGCGCATGCTGGCCGACAGCCTAGACCGTTTCATCGCCGAGCAATATCCGGTGGAGAAGCGCGATCCTATGGACCCCTCCGAGCAGGGTTTTAACACGCGCATCTGGCAGCAGTTTGCCGAACTCGGCGTGATCGGCGCGCTGTTTGCCGAAGACGATGGCGGTTTCGGCGGCTCCGGTTTTGATATCGCCGTAGTGTTCGAAGCTCTCGGCAAGGGCCTGGTGGTCGAGCCGATGCTGGGCGCGCTGATGGCTGGCCAGGCGATTGCGCGGGCCGGCAGCGAGGACCAGAAGGCGCATCTGGCCGGCATCATCGAAGGCAGCACGATCGCCGCGCTGGCCCATGACGAACCCGCTGCCAGCCATGAGCCGGCACGGGTGCAGCTGCGCGC
>JBATWJ010000272.1:0-3439 GCA_049672545.1 Burkholderiaceae bacterium | reverse complement strand
AAACACGCCGTCGCGGTCGATCGCCGCCGCCAGCGGCGCCAGCTCGGCCCGCACCAGTTCGACCACTGCCGGCAGCAGGGAAACGGCGGATTCGGACGGACTCATGACAACTCCTCGGGGCGGTGTGGCGGGATGCGGACGGCGCCGTTGCGGCGCCGGGTGGGTGAAGGCGCCGTGTGCGCTCAGGCGAACGGCTGCAGTTCCGGATTGATCGGGGTCTGTGCCAGGTTGTTGGCGTAGTTGCACAGCGTCGCCAGCGAGACGCCGAGCACCACTTCCAGCGCATTGGCCTGGCTATAGCCGGCCGCCAGGAAATCGGCCAGTTCGGCGTCCGCCAGCTGGCCCTTGCGGTCGATCACCGCCAGCGTGAAGCGCGCCAGCGCGTTCAGCTTTGGATCGGACAGCGCGTCGGTGCCGCGCAGCGCGGCGATCAGCTCTTCCGGCAGTGCCAATTTCTTGCGCGCGATCGCAGTATGGCCGGCGACGCAAAAGCCGCAGCCGTTGCGCACCGCGGCGGTGATCTGGATCACTTCGCGCTCGGCCGCCGACAGGCCGGTGCGGGCGTTGATGGCGCCGACCACCTGATAGGTTTCCAGCGCGGTCGGCGCATTGGCCAGTACGCCGAGCAGGTTCGGCAGGTAGCCGTTGTTCTTGTGCGCGACCTGCAGTCGCTCGCGGGCTTCGGCGGGGGCGGAATCGAGGGTCTGGATCGTGAGGCGGCTCATGGCGGGAATCTTCGGCGTGGTGGAAATGCCTTGGATTCTAGGAACAAGTACCGCAACGAAAAACGAATATAAAGTTATTTCCTTATGCGTTTTTAACCTTCGGCAATCCGGCACGGCTGCAACCACCCTCACTTCGGCTGCCGGCATGGCCATATACTCCCTTTGTACACATCCATATTCGGACGTGAATACTGGGAAATTTAGATATACCCCTACTATTGATATTCCTGCGAATTCGGCGAGCAGGCAGTTGGCCCGGCCGAGTTGGCGGCAGCGCGCCGCCGGCCCGGCTCACAGCTCGTACATTTCCTGTTCGCCGCTCATCACCTGCTCGATCAGCTTGCGGTTCAGGGTCGGCGTCAGCAGTTCGATGAAGGTGTAGACATAGCCGCGCAGGTAGGCGCCCTTCTTGACCGCGATGCGCGACACGTTGGTGCCGAATAGGTGGCCGACCGGGATCGCCCGCAGGCTGCGGTCGCGCTCGGGGTCGAAGGCCATGCCGGCGATGATGCCGACGCCCATGCCAAGTTCGACGTAGGTCTTGATGACGTCGGCGTCGATCGCTTCCAGCAGGATGTCCGGCTGCAGTCCGCGCAGCGAGAACGCATGGTCCAGCTTGCCGCGACCGGTGAAGGCGGCGTCGTAGGTGATCAGCGGATAACCGGCGATTTCCTCCAGCGTCAGCGCCTTCGACTTCAGCAGCGGATGCTCGGCCGGCACCACCACCACGTGTTCCCATTGGTAGGACGGCAGCGAGACCAGGCCTTCGCTGCCGGCGATCGCCTCGGTCGCGATCGCCAGGTCGGCCTGGCCGCTGTGCACCATTTCGCCGACCTGGCGCGGGTTGCCCTGCAACAGCGACAGCCGCACTTTCGGAAATTTCTGCGCGAACGCCTGCACCACGCGCGGCAGCGTGTAGCGCGCCTGCGTATGCGTGGTGGCGATGGTGAAGCTGCCGCTGTCGTGGGCGGCGAATTCCTGGCCGATCCGCTTCAGGCTGTCGATTTCCTGCAGGACCACTTCGACCGACTGCAACACCGCCCGCCCCGGTTCGGTCAGGCCGCGGATGCGCTTGCCGTGGCGCATGAAGATGTCGATGCCGAGCTCCTCCTCCAGCTCGATGATCGCCTTCGACACGCCCGGCTGCGACGTGAACAGCGCCTTGGCCGCTTCAGTGAGGTTGAAATTTTGCCGTACGGCTTCGCGTACGAAACGCAGTTGGTGCAGATTCATGACGTCCCTGAGGAATAAGGCTCCCCCGTCTTATGCAGGGTGAGCATATAAGTAAATAAATACTATGTACTTTGGAATAAAGAGTGAGTTTATTACGATTCCCGCTACTTTGTACGGGGCGATATGACTCTATCTTTTGTAGCGTGCGGGTTCGCGGTCGGCCTGCTGGTCGGGCTGACCGGTGTCGGCGGCGGCTCGCTGATGACACCGCTGCTGACACTGCTGTTCGGCGTGCCGCCATCGGTGGCGGTCGGCACCGACCTCGCTTTCGCATCGCTGACCAAGGTATCGGGCACCTTCGTGCACCGCTTCGCCGGCACCGTCAACTGGCAGATCGTGCGCCGGCTGTCGTATGGCGCGCTGCCGGCGGCGCTGGCGGCAACGCTGGCGCTGAAGCATTTCGGCGCGCTGAACGCCGAAATCGGCCAATTCATCCGCTATTCGATCGTGCTGTCGGTATCGCTGACCGTGGTCGCGCTGCTGTTCAAGGGGCGCCTCTTGGCCTGGCTGAACGCGCACCCGGAAAAACATCCGCAGGGGCGCAAGCTGGCGGCGCTGACGGTGGCGACCGGCGCGTTGCTCGGCACGCTGGTGACGATCTCGTCGATCGGCGCCGGCGCGGTCGGCGCCACGCTCCTGGTGCTGCTGTATCCGCGTCTGCCGGCAGCGGAAATCGTCGGCACCGACATCGCCTATGCGGTGCCGCTGACCGCGATCGCCGCGTTCGGGCACTGGTGGCTCGGCTCGATCGACTGGCAATTGCTGGCGACGCTGCTGCTCGGCTCGATACCCGGCATCACGATCGGCTCGCTGGCGGCGCGCTCAATTCCCGAAAAGTTCCTGCGCGGCGTGCTGGCGGCCACCCTGACCGGGGTCGCGGTCAAGCTGGCGTCCTGAAGGAGCAACGGATGGACATCGACGATTTCGAAACCCGGGTCATGGCGACGCAGGCGACGCTCTCGCGGATCGCGGCCGAGTTCGCGCCGGCCGCGCTCGCCTCCAGCCTGGCGGCGGAAGACATGGTGCTGACCGACATGATTGTGCGCGGCGACCTGCCGATTGCGATCTTCACGCTGGAAACCGGCCGCCTGCACCGGGAAACGCTGGAGATGGTCGAGCGCATCGACGCCGTCTACGGCTACCGGATCGCGCTGTACCGGCCGCAGGCCGAAGCGGTCGACGCCTACGTGCGGGAGCATGGGCTGAACGCGTTCTACGACAGCATCGAACTGCGCCGCGAATGCTGCCGCATCCGCAAGGTCGAGCCGCTGCGGCGCGTGCTGGCGGGACGCAGCGCCTGGATCACCGGACAGCGGCGCGAGCAGGCCGTGACCCGCGGCGAACTGCCGCTGGACGAACCCGATTCCGTGTTCGGGCTGCACAAGTACAACCCGCTCGCGCTATGGACCCAGGACGAAGTCTGGGCCGCGATCCGCGCCCTGGACATTCCCTACAACCCGCTGCACGACCGCGGCTATCCC
>JBATWJ010000271.1:0-2341 GCA_049672545.1 Burkholderiaceae bacterium | reverse complement strand
CTATCCTCCAGGTTCGTCGAAAGCACCGGCTCAACGCGCGCCGGCGGCGCGCAGCAACGCCGCGCTTTCCCGCTGGCCGCGCCGCAGCGCGTGCTGCAACGGCGTCACGCCGTCGCGGTCGGCCAGATTGACATCGGCGCCGGCGGCGATCAGCTGGCGCACGATGTCCTGGTGCGCCGGACCGCCGTCCGACAGCAGAATCGCTTCCAAAAGCGCGGTCCAGCCAAGCCGGTTGACGTGATCGACCGCGACTCCGGCCGCGATCAGCGCGCGCACCGTCTCCACGTGGCCGCGCTCGGCGGCCGGGATCAGCGCGGTGCCGCCGTAGCGGTTGGCGCTGGCCAGATCGGCGCCATGCGCCAGCGTCATCCGCAGGATTTCCAGGCGCCCGGCGGCACCGGCCAGCAGGTAGGGACTGTCCTGCTTGTCATCCTTGGCGTTGACGTCGGCGCCGGCATCGACCAGCACGCCGGCGATGGCAACCCGGTTCAGTTCGGTCGCCAGCAGCAGCGGCGTGCGGCCCCACCAGAAGGCGCTTCAGCGTCGCCAGATCGTCGGCGCGCACGGCCTCGTGCAGCGAAGCGGCCGCGGCGCCGCCAGCCAGGCAGAGCAGCAGCCACGGGAAAAGCAGGAAGGCAAGGCGTAACGGCATGGCTGGAAGGAATCGATGATCGGCGCGCCAGTGTCGCAGGCCGCCGGCGCCCTCTGGCACACGGCAGCGGAGCGCAGCGGCGACATTCGCTAGAATGACAGTATTTTACGAAAACCCGGTGGCGGCGCGCCCGGCCGAGCGCCGACGGCAGCGCCGGCGCCGTCCATCCATGTCACTCCGTTTCGAATCGGTGAACCCTCGATGAAATCGATCTGTATCTATTGCGGCTCCGCGGTCGGCGCCACTCCCGCCTACGCCGATGCGGCGCGCGAACTGGCGCGCGGCATGGTCGCCAACGACATCGCGCTGGTCTACGGCGGCGGCAACATCGGCCTGATGGGCGTGATCGCCACCGAAGTGATGCGCCTGGGCGGCGAAGCCACCGGCGTCATCCCGAAGGCGCTGATGAACAAGGAAATCGGCCACGTCGGCCTGACCAAGCTGCACATCGTCAAGGACATGCACGAGCGCAAGGCGCTGATGGCGGAACTGTCGTCCGGCTTCATCGCGATGCCGGGCGGCGTCGGCACGCTGGAGGAATTGTTCGAGGTGTTCACCTGGTTCCAGCTCGGCCTGCACGACAAGCCGATCGGGTTGTTGAACGTGAACGGCTTTTACGACGGCCTGATCGCTTTCCTGCGGCACCAGGTCGACCAGGGGTTCCTGCGCGCCAACCAGGCGGCGTTCCTGATGCACGAAGCCGATCCGCAGAAACTGCTGGCACGCTTCCAGTCCTATGTGCCGAAGTTCTACGACAAATTCCTCGACCCGCAGACCGCCGACGACATCCTGCCGTAACATCAAGCCGGGAGTATATGCAAATTTACAAGCATAGATGCCCGGCTTAGACTGGCTTTTCGAGGAGTATCCGTTACGCCGGACGCCGTCAGTAATTGATTAGCACGCCCACGCCGAGCGTGTGCTGGGAATAATCGTAGTCGATCAGGCTCTGGCCGTAGCCGGCGAAATACTGGACGTAGCCCTTCAGCCGCTCGGTCAGCGGGAAGGCCCAGCCGAGCTGCAGGCCGCCCTTGTGGCTGGCGAAGTTGTAGCGGCCGAGCGTCGAAAACTCGTGCCCGCGCCAGCGCCAGGCGGCCGCCAGGTCGCCGTGTCCCATGTAGTCGGTGATGCGCGGATTGTCGTCATCGTCGGCGGCTTCCGGCAGCCGGTGCCAGACACGCGCCAGCAGCGTGAAAGCGCCGCGCTCCATCCCGAGCTGCGCATACACCCGGTTCCAGCTGCGCGACAGCGTCGACGCCTGGCCGTTGGACTGGTGCACCAGGCCGAAATTGACGAAGCGCGCGCGCAGGCCCAGGACCGGAAAGTCGACCGGCAGCACCGCCATCAGCTCCGGCTGGTAATTGGTTTCGCGGAACGGGCTGGAAGCGGCGTGGTTGCCGGCCTGCCAGAAGCTTTGCTGGGTATAGCCGAACCACAGGTCGAGCGGGCTGCCGTACGGATTTTCCAGCAGCTTCAGCTTGAAGCCGAGCTGGAACTGCAGTTCGGCGTTGGACAGTGTGGCGTCCGGCAGCAGCGGCCGGAACGGCCGGTACGGCGCGCTGTTCGGTGCGGCGCTGTAGGCGGCGATCAGGTAGTTCGGCTGGTGCGACGTGAAGTGGAAGGTGCCGCGCTTGTTTTCCGCTCCCAGCTCCCAGCGCTCGGCCAGCGAGCCGGGCGGCGCCACCGGCC
>JBATWJ010000270.1:0-5113 GCA_049672545.1 Burkholderiaceae bacterium | reverse complement strand
TCGCCGATGTCGGCGCGCTCGACCAGCGGCGCCGCGCACATCGGGCAATAGCGGTAGGCGGGCGGCGCTGCGCTCATGGCCGGCGCCCCGGGTGACGCTGCGAAGCGGCGTGTTTCATGCGGAAGTCTCCTGTGCGGTCGGCGGCGGCAACCGCCGCGCCGGGATGAAAAGTGTAGCAAGGCGGCGCGCAGCCAGTTTGTTTCCGCCCAAAATTTGGTTTTCCGGGAGTATGCCGAAAAATTGCCGAATTCCGGGCGAATAGCAAGCGGCTTTGAAAATACACGTCATAGTATGTAAAACGGGCCGCGCCGCCATCAGCGCCCGCCGGTGCGCCGCGTGCGCGCATACAGCAGCCAGACGTCGTCGACGATCGGGATCAGCGCCAGCACCAGCAGCAGCAGCGCCAGCGGCACGGTGGCGGCGAAGCCAAGATGGCGAAAGCCCAGCACGCCGCTGACGCCGCCGACAAAGAACATCGTCAGGATCAGGCCATGCAGTGCCAGCTTGTCGCGGTTGGCGTCGACGTACTGCTTCGATTCCGGCCCGTGGTGGCGATTCCAGTAGAACAGCTTGCCGAGCTCGATGCCGAGGTCGGTCACCAGCCCGGTGACATGCGTGGTGCGGATTTCCGCCTTCGAAATCTTGGTCACGATGGCGTTCTGCAGGCCCATGATGTAGCACAGCAGCAGCAGCGTCGCCGGCAGCGTCAGCGGCAGATGTATCTGCAGGTTTGCACCCAGAAGGCCGAAGATCAGCAGCAGCGCCGCCTCCAGGCCGAGCGACAGCGCGTACTCGCTGTGCATGCGGCGGTGGCGTGCCCAGTTGATCAGCACCGCCGTGGTGGCGGCGCCGGCGATGAAGGCCAGCAGCGCGCACAGGCCGGTCAGCAGTAGCAGGCCGCGGCCGTCGGCCAGATCGCCGGCCATCATTGCCACCATGCCGGTCATGTGCGAGGTGTAGCGCGCCACCGCCAGGAAGCCGCCGGCATTCACCGCCCCGGCCACGAAGGCAAGCAAGGCGCCGAGCTGACGATTGGCGCGCCGGGTGCGGGTGCGTCCGGTCAGGCGCCGCAGGAAATGAAGTGGCATGGAAGCGATTCGATCAACCTGGAAATGCGCTGAAATGCGCCAGTGTAGGCCATTGTGGCGGCGCCGGCGCGGCCGCGCCGGCCTCGGGTAACATGGCGCCATTCCATGCCTTTCCTTGCCATGCCCGCTTCCGCATCTTCTCCCGTTACCCCTGCGCTGTCCGGCCTGGCGCCGGTCACAAACCGCGCCACCCGCATCCTGATCCTCGGCAGCTTTCCCGGCGAAGCGTCGCTGGCGGCGCAGCAGTACTACGGCCATCCGCGCAACCAGTTCTGGCCGCTGCTGTCGGCGGTGCTGGAAGAAGATCTGGTCGGCCTGCCCTACCGGCAGCGGCTGCGGCGGCTCTTGGCGCACGGCGTCGGCCTGTGGGATGTGATCGCCGGCTGCGAGCGCGCCGGCAGCCTGGACAGCGCGATCCGCAATCCGCGCCACAACGATTTTTCGGCGTTGAAGCACCGCTGCCCGCTGCTGGCGCGGGTCTGCTTCAACGGCAAGACTGCCGGCAAGTTCGCGCCGCGCTTTGCCGCCGCCGGCTTCCAGACGCTGGTGCTGCCGTCGTCGTCGCCGGCCAACGCGCAATGGAGCTTCGCCGAAAAACTGGCGCGGTGGCGCGGTATCATCGGCGCACTCGACATCCCGCCCGCCGCATGCTGATCAAACGCAAATCCATCGAAGCCGAAGGCAGCCGCAAGTCCGGCCCCGCTGCGGCCGCGCGCAAGCCGGCCCGCAAACCCAGGTATGCGCCGGTGACGCTGTCCGAACTGGACGGCGTGCGCTATCTGCATTTCGGCACCGAATGGGTGCAGGGCGCGATGCGCATTAGGAAGCCCGACTGGCCGGAACTGGAATACGCGCAGCAGATGATGGCGTGGCTGCTGTTCGCGCCGGCGCCGCGCCACGTCGTCCAGCTCGGCCTCGGCACCGGCGCGCTGACCAAGTTCTGCTACCGCCAGCTGCCAGAGGCGCGGGTTACCGCGGTCGAGCTGAATCCGGCGGTGATCGCGGTCTGCCGCGCGATGTTCAAGCTGCCGGCCGACGATGCGCGGCTGGCGGTGCTGGAAATGGACGCGCAGGATTTCGTCACCGACCCGGCGCATGCCGGCACCGTCGATGTGCTGCAGGTCGACCTGTACGACGCCACCGCGCGCGGGCCGGTGCTGGACACGCCGGAGTTCTACCGCGCCTGCGCCGGCTGCCTGACGGCCGACGGCATCATGACGGTCAATCTGTTCGGCGACCATCCGAGCTACGCCAGGAATCTGAAGGCGATGCGGGCCGGCTTCGCGCAGATCGTCTGCCTGCCGCGCATCCACGACGGCAACGTGGTGGCGATCGCCTTGCGCCGCCCGCGCACGCTGGACGCCGCCGTGCTGGCCGAGCGCGCCGCCGCCATCCATCGCCAAACCAAGCTGCCGGCCGCATCCTGGGTCGACGGCATCCGCAGCACGCTGGCGGCCTGAAGCGCCGGCCGCCCACTCCCTTCACGCCCGCCCATGAACAAGCCGACTTCCCGCACCCTCGACCTGCAGCAGATCTTCACCTGGCTGGTGGCCGACGGCATCGTCGCCCGCGCCGACGCCAAGGGGCTCTACCTGCAGGCGCAGGGCGTGCTGCGCAGCGCCTCGACGGCGATGCACGCGCTGACCGCGGTGGCGCAGTGCAAGCTGAAATCGGCGCTGGCGCCGCACCCGGCGCTGACGCTGGACTGGCTGACGCAATGGCTGGCGGCCAAGGTCGAGCTGCCGTTCTTCCGCATCGACCCGCTGAAGATCGATTTCACCCGCGTCGCCGACGTCATGTCGGCCAGCTACGCCGCCCGCTTCAATATCCTGCCGGTGGAACTGACGCCGAACGAGCTGGTGATCGCCACCGCCGAGCCGTTTCGCACCGAATGGGAAGCCGAGATCGCCAAGATCACGCGCCGCAGCGTGCGGCTGGTGGTCGCCAATCCGCTCGACATCGCCCAGTACATTTCGCAGTTCTTCGCGCTGGCGCGCTCGATCAAGAGCGCGCAGCGTTCCACCGGCCAGGACCTGGCGCTGCGCAACAACTTCGAGCAGCTGGTCGAACTCGGCAAGAGCAACAAGCAGGTCGACGCCAACGACCAGCACGTGGTCAACATCGTCGACTGGCTGTGGCAATACGCATTCGAGCAGCGCGCCTCCGACATCCACCTGGAGCCGAAGCGTGAACTGGGTGCGATCCGCTTCCGCATCGACGGCGTACTGCACCAGGTGTACCAGGTGCCGGCGGTGGTGCTGATTGCGATGACCGCGCGCATCAAGCTCCTGGGCCGGATGGACGTGATCGAGAAGCGCCGGCCGCAGGACGGCCGCATCAAGACCCGCACCGCCGGCGGCCAGGAGATCGAGCTGCGGCTGTCGACCCTGCCGACCGTGTTCGGCGAAAAACTGGTGATGCGCATCTTCGACCCCGAGGTGGTGGTCAAGACGCTGCCGGAACTCGGCTTCCCGGCCGCCGATGCGGCGCGCTGGAACGATCTGACCAGCCGGCCGCACGGCATCATCCTGGTCACCGGCCCGACCGGTTCCGGCAAGACCACCACGCTGTACACGACCCTGAAAGCGCTGGCCACCTCGGAAGTCAACGTCTGCACGGTGGAAGACCCGATCGAGATGGTGGAGCCGGCCTTCAACCAGATGCAGGTGCAGCACGGCATCGACCTGTCGTTCGCCGACGGCGTGCGCTCGCTGATGCGGCAGGACCCGGACATCATCATGATCGGCGAGATCCGCGACCTGGAAACCGCCGAGATGGCGATCCAGGCGGCGCTGACCGGCCACCTGGTGCTGTCGACGCTGCACACCAACGATGCGCCGTCGGCGGTGATGCGCCTGCTGGAACTGGGCGTCCCCTACTATCTGCTGGAAGCGACGCTGCTGGGGATCATGGCGCAGCGGCTGGTGCGCACGCTGTGCCCGGACTGCAAGAAGGCCGATGGCGGCATTGCCGACGACATCTGGACCAGCCTGTGCGACGGCCGCGAGTTGCCGCCGCCGGCCGCCGTCTATCGTCCGGTCGGCTGTCCGGAATGCCGGCAAACCGGCTATCGCGGCCGCACCGGCCTGTATGAATTGCTGCAGGCGACCCCGGCCTTCTCCAGCCTGATCCGGCCGGCTTCCGACATCCAGGCACTGAAGCGGCAAAGCCTGGCAGACGGCATGATGACGCTGCGCGTGGCCGGCGCCTACAAGATCGCCGCCGGCGTCACCACGGTCGAAGAAGTGCTGAAGGTCACCGCCGCCTGAGCCGCAGCGGTGCCGCTGCTACGGCAGTTGCGCGACGATCGGATACAGCTCGGTGTCTTCGCGCTGGACGCGCCGGACCAGGGCGTTGAACACGACCTTGGTTTCGGCGATGAAGCCGTCGAGGTCGGCATCGATCGCCATCTTGTTCGACCACTTGTCGAGATAGGCGCGAAACGTCTGCGCCAACGTGCCCATTTCCTCGCTGTATTTGCGGGACAGGTTGCGGATGCGGGCATCCTGGTGCGAGGACAGGAACGGATACAGGTTCTTGTCTTCCAGCGCCAGATGGAACGAGAGTTTCCCGGAAAGCAAGGACAGCAGCCGCCGAACCTCGGCCGTGTGCTGCGCAGGATGGTCGGAAGTCAGCAGTTTCTTGATGTCTCTTGCGATCGTCAGAATCTCGACGTGGTGCCGCTTGAAGTTGTCGATACGCGCCACAGCTCCTCCCCGGATAGTCACCGGCGGGCCGGCGTCTCCGGCCCGCACCAAAGACGCCCCGGCTTGCGACACCAACCTTACGCGGGTGGTCTATCGCGCAAATTCTGCCTGCGGGATATCCCGCGTGGAAGTGCTTTCATATAAGCGCATTCATGATGTATCTTTTAGGCAACAACTCCGTTTGCCGCCATTTCCGCCAGCGCCGCCTGCACCCGCGGATAGTCCAGCCGCAAGCCCCATTCCTCCTTGATGCGCCGGTTCGACAGGCGCCGCGATTCCGCCATGAAGGACCACTGCGCCGGCGTCACCGCCTGCCGC
>JBATWJ010000269.1:0-2900 GCA_049672545.1 Burkholderiaceae bacterium | reverse complement strand
GGGCCGATGACGGTGGTGCTCGGCCCCGGCTGGCCCGGCGTGCTGCTGCACGAGGCGGTCGGCCACGGGCTGGAAGGCGACTTCAACCGCAAGGGTTCCAGCACCTTTTCCGGCCGCATCGGCGAGCGCGTCGCCGCCAAGGGCGTGACCGTGGTCGACGACGGCACCATCGCGCACCGGCGCGGCTCGCTCAACATCGACGACGAAGGCAATCCGACCCAGTGCACGACGCTGATCGAGGACGGCATCCTGAAGGGCTATATCCAGGACACGCTGAACGCCCGCCTGATGAAGCTGCCGGTGACCGGCAACGCGCGCCGTGAATCCTTCGCGCACCTGCCGATGCCGCGCATGACCAACACCTACATGCTGGGCGGCGACAAGGACCCGGCGGAAATCATCGCGTCGGTCAAGAATGGCCTGTATGCGGTCAACTTCGGCGGCGGCCAGGTCGACATCACCAACGGCAAGTTCGTGTTTTCCGCCAGCGAAGCCTACCTGATCGAGGACGGCAAAATCAGCCATCCGGTCAAGGGCGCGACGCTGATCGGCAGCGGTCCGGACGTGATGACGCGGGTGTCGATGATCGGCAACGACATGCGGCTCGATTCCGGCGTCGGCGTCTGCGGCAAGGAAGGGCAGAGCGTGCCGGTCGGCGTCGGCCAGCCGACACTGCGCATCGATGGCGTCACGGTCGGCGGCACCGCCTGACGTCCGACGGCTGACCGCCGGCGTCCGCTAGCGGCTGATCGAAAATTCGACCCGGTTCGGCGTGCCGCCATCGTCGATGCCGGCCGCCGACAGCTTCGGCGCGATCAGGAACATGCGCTGGTTGGCGACCTTGCCCTGCTCCTCCAGATAGCGCTTGACGGCCGATGCCCGCTGGTCGGCCAGTTCCTTCAGGTCGTCCTCGTCGACCGGCGCATGCTCCAGCATCAGCTTTTCCATGTCGGCCACCGGCAGCGACTTGGTCAGCCCGATCAGATTGCGCGGCTTGTCGAACTTGGCCGCCTGGTAGGCGCGCTTCAGGTATTTCTCGTACTCGTCCGGCTTGATCACCACGTCGCGCATCTGCACCGCCGAACCCTGGTTGCGCAGGTCCTCGATCTTTTGCCGCCGCAGCTGGCGCTGCAGCCACAGGCGGCGTGCGCCGTCGCGGTCGGTGGCCGGATCGATGCGACCGGTGATCTCCAGCTTCAGCGCGGGGCGATCCTTCAGTGCCTTGGCCAGCGTATCGAGCTTCTTGCCGGCGTCGGCGGAGACCGCGCTGGTGCCGGGCTGGAATTCGACGTAGCTCAGTTCGGCGTCGCCGCCGCCACCGTCGAAGGCAGCGGCCAGCAGCGAAAACGGCGCGGTGACGGCCTTCGCCAGCAGGTTCACCAGCGCCTTGGCGATGACGCCGCCGACCGAGAATTCCGGGTCCGACAGCGAGCCGGACACCGGCAGGTGAAGATCGATCTCGCCGCGGCTGTTGCGCAACAGCGCCACCGCCAGCAGCACCGGCAGCTTGGTCGCGTCCGGGCTCTCGACCTTGTCGCCGAAGGTCAGCTGGTCCAGGAACAGGTTGTTCTGCGCTTCCAGCTTGCCGTTTTCGATGTGGTACTTGACGTCGGCCGACAGCTTGCCCTTGGTGATCGCGTAGCCGGCGTACTTGGCCGCGTACGGCGTCAGGCGCGTCAGTTCGATGCCGCGCGCGCTGGCCGCGAGGTCGAGATACAGCTGGTCGCCGAGCGGATCGACCTTGCCGTTGATTTCGACCGGCGCGTCGCCGTCCAGCTTGCCTTGCAGCGCGACGTCGGCCGGGCCCTTGGCGTCGCTTGCCAGCTGCGATACCGAGCCGGCCATGCCGGTCAGGTTGGCGCTGTAATTGGGCTGGATGAAGTTGTCGGTGAAGTTGATGTTGCCGCCCTGCAGCTTGATGCGGTCGATCCGGATCAGCGGCTTGGGGCCGGCCTGCTCCTTTTCGTTGGCTGGCACCGGCGCGGTCTTCACCGCGCCCGGCGCCGGTTTTTCCGCTGCCGGCGCCACCTGCGTCAGGCTCATGGTCGGCGCCGTCTCGCCGACGCCTGGGGTGGCGATGATGTCTTGCAGGTTCAGGCGGCCGTTGGCGTTGACGATGATGCGCGCGTAGAAATCGGACAACGCGACGTCGCCCAACACCAGCCGCAGCGGCGTCCGGTTGCCGCCGATGCGGGCATCGACGGTGCTGATCGCGAGCGTCTTCCAGCGCGCGAAATCGTCGCCGGTCAGGCGGTCGCGGGTGCGCACGCCGGTCAACGCGAGGCTGCCGTTGTAGCTGGCACGCAGAGGCCGGTCGGCGGGCATCTGGAAGGCCAGCTTGCCGTTGGCGTTCAGCGCGCCACGGTTGACTGCGGCATTGCTGCGGTCGGCGAAATACGGCTGGAAGGCAGGAATGTCCAGGCCTTGCGCCTCGATCTGCAGTTCGGCGCCGAGCGGCTGCAGGCTGAGCTTGCCCTGGACCGCCAGGCGGCCGTGCTGGTTGTGCACCAATTTCAGCGACAGCGGCAGCGGCTCCGCATGGATCGCGCCGTCGTCGACGCGCAGCGCGATGTCGTCGATGGCGAGGTCGATCTTGCTGAACTGCTGCTGGGCCGGCTTGCCATTGTTTTGCGCGGCCGCCATCGCGTCGGAAAAGCGCAGCTCGGACTGCGCCAGCTTCAGATGCCGCAACGCCAGCTGCCAGCCGCCCGGCGGCGGCGCCGCTTCCTTTGCCGTTTCCTTTCTGCTTTCCTTTTTTGCGTGCTTCGTCTTCGTTTCCGTTTCCGGCTCGCTGCCGAATGCCGTCAGCAGGTCGATCCGGCCGTCGCGGTCGCGCTGGACCGCCAGCGTGGCGCCGTCCAGCGCCAACTGTTCGGCGCTGGCGCGGCGCTGCGCCAGGT
>JBATWJ010000268.1:0-7618 GCA_049672545.1 Burkholderiaceae bacterium | reverse complement strand
GGCAAGAAGTAAGCGACGCATCGGCGGCACCCCCCGGACGCCGCCGACTTCCCGCCGCGGCCGCCCGCGACGCCGCGGCGCTCTACGAAAGGAGACTTGCCATGCTGTATACCATCGCCGTCATCCTGCTGATCCTGTGGCTTCTGGGCCTGGTCAGCTCCTACACCATCGGCGGCTTCATCCACGTGCTGCTGGTGGTGGCAATCGTGATGTTCCTGGTGCAGGTGATCAGCGGCCGCAGGTAGCGGCCCGGCCTCAAGCGCTGACCGCCTCGCCGGCCGGCGCCGGCACGTCCAGCGGCAGCGTGACTTCGACCACGGTGCCGTGACCGTCGGCGCCGCGCTGCACCGTCAGCCGTCCGCCGACCAGATGCGCGCGCTCACGCATGCCGACCAGGCCGTGGGTGCGCGTTTTTTTCAGCGCCTCGCTGCCGATGCCGATGCCGTCGTCGGCGATCCGCATGCGGATGCGGCCGTCGCGGCAGGCCAGGGTCAGCCGTACCGTCGATGCACGCGCGTACTTGACGATGTTGGTCAGCGACTCCTGCGCGATCCGGTACAGCGCGATCGACAGCGCCGGATCGACCGCCGGGAAATCCTCGGCGATGTCCAGATCCAGCGCCAGCCCGGCCATCTTGGTGGTGTCTTCGTAATGGTTCTGAATCGCCGCCGACAGGCCGAGGTTGTCGATCATGCTGGGGCGCAGATCCTCGATCACGCGCCGCTTCAGGTTGAACGCTTCGCGCAGGCCCTGACGGACTTTTTCCAGCTGCGCGACCAGCCGCTGCGTCGCTTCCGAGTTGTCCCCCTTCAGCTTTTCCAGCGCCATCGACAGCTGCATGCTGGTGGTGGTCAGGTGCGCGCCGAGTTCGTCGTGCAGTTCGCGCGCCAGCCGCGCCTTTTCCTCTTCCGCCACCTTCAGCAGGTGGCGCGACAGCACCGCCAGTTCCTCGGTGCGCGCCGCCACCGTGGTCTCCAGGCCTTCGTTGGCGGCCTGCAGCGCGTTCTCGACCGCATGCCGCTTCTGGAAGCCGCTCTGGATCAGCCGGAAAAACAGGATCAGCACCAGCACCGCGATCGCATTGATGACGTTGCCGGCCCACAGCGAATGGTTATAGTTTTCGTAGAAGCGGTTGCGGCGCGCGGTCAGCAGCTCGCGCTCCTCCTTTTCCATGATGACCTCGAGCAGCCGGATCTCGTCCAGGGTTTCGCGGCCCTCGCCTTCCTTGACGCTGTCGATCAGCGCGTTCAGCCCGCGCTCTTCGTAGAGCAGGTTGTTTTGCTCGAAGCGCTTCATCTTGCGCTCGAGCAGCTGCTTCAGCTGCGCCAGGTTTTCCTGCTGCGCCGGGTTGTTGGCGAACAGCGCGTCGAGCGCGGCGAATTCGGCGGCCAGCTCGCTCTCGGCGGTCTTCCACGGCCCCCGGTAGGCGGCATTGCCGGTCAGGTAGTAGCCGCGCAGGCTGGCTTCGGCATCCATCACCAGCAGGTTGACGTTCTTCAGGCGATTGGTGACGCGCCAGCTGTGCTCCATCCAATCGTTGTTTTCCTTCAGCCTTTGCAGGTTCTGGTAGCTGATCAGCGCGCTGCCGCCCAGGGTCAGCAGGCAGACGACGAACAGCACCACGATATACAGCGGTACGGCCGGTGTGTTTTTCCTGGCCGCGGAACTTCCGGAACGCATAACGGGACTCATGGATTCTTCGGGTCGGGGGAACACGGGTAGATGATACGTGCGATGCGCGAACGATGTCGAAAAAAAGCGCGCGGCCGCCGCAGGTAGTCGTTCTCCTACACCTTCTTCCTGTGCCGTCTTATTGCACTTGGACCACGCACTCCCTAAAATGAACGCACCACTGGCCGACCGGAAGGCGGGTCCGCGACGGTTCCAAGACGATGAATCTGCAAAAAAAACTGAAGGTATTCCTGATCGAAGACGCGCAGCGGGTTCGCGCGGCGCTGACCGACATCCTGCAGGAAAGCGGGCAGATCGAGGTGGTCGGCTTCGCCGCCGATGAACAGGACGCGCTGCAGCAACTGCGTTCGCGCGAATGGGATGTGGCGATCGTCGACATCGGCCTGCGCGAAGGCAACGGCCTGGGCGTGTTGGCCGGTCTGAAGAACGACGCCCGCGAATATGGCAAGCGTCTGGTCTTCACCAGCAATTCCAGCAATGCGCTGAAGGCGCGCACCGCCGCGCTCGGCGCCGACGGCTGCTTCGACAAGTCGACCGACATCGGCATGCTGGTGTCGCGCATTCGCGACATGCTGCACTAGCGGCGCGGCATCGCGCTGGATTCTCCGCCGCTCTTTCCTACTCCAGCAAATTGTTCTTGATCGCGTAATAGGTCAGGTCGCTGTTCGAGTTCAAGCCCATCTTTTCCATCACCCGCGTGCGGTAGGTGCTGATGGTCTTCACGCTCAGCGACAGCTCCTCGGCGATCGCGCTCACGGTCTCGCCCTTCGCCAGATGCAGGAAGATCTGGAACTCGCGGTCCGACAGTTCGGCATGCGGCGCGCTGGCCGCATCCTGGTCGAAGCCCTGCGCCAGGATTTCGCCGACTTCCGGGCTGACGTAGCGGCGCCCGGTGGCGACGGTGCGGATCGCGCGGATCAGTTCGTCCGGATCGCATTCCTTGTTCAGGTAGCCGTTGGCGCCGCTCTTCAACAGGTTGACCGCGTATTGCTGCGCCGGGTAGCCGCTCAGGATCAGCACCGGCAGTTCCGGCTGGCCGCGCTTGATGGTGCGCAGGATGTCGACGCCGTTCTGGCCCGGCATGCCGATGTCGAGCATCAGCACGTCGCAGCCGCCGCCGCGCGCGATCTCCAGCGCCTCGCGGCCGTTGGCCGCTTCCGCCGCCACGGTGATGTCGGCGACCTCGGACAGCAATTGCTTGAAACCGGCGCGCACGATCTGGTGATCGTCGCAGATTGCCACTCGTATCATTGTCGGTCCATCTCCCTGTGTGCACGCCGCGGTGGACGCTCCTGCCGCATGGTCGCAGAAGCGGCGCTTCCCTGCCGGCGCCGTACCCTCGTCATACCAATATACTCCCTCGCATCATGCCTTATACTGCGCATCGACAGGAGAAAATTTTCATATACTCTTGATATTCATTGAGCTGTTCGGGTGCGACCGGCAAAAAAACGCCGGACGGCGCGAAGCGCGATCCGGCGTGCAGCAGGCGCTTGCGCGCTGCTTCTTACTTCTTCACCAGCGGGCAGTTGCCTTCGGAAAGAGGCCGGAACGCGGCGTCGCCGGGAACGGTCGCCACCACCTTGTAATAATCCCACGGATACTTCGACTCGGCCGGGGTCTTGACCTGGATCAGATACATGTCGTGCACCATGCGGCCATCCTCGCGGATCTTGCCGCCCTTGGCGAACATATCATTGATCGGCAGCTTCTTCAGGCTGGCCATCACCGCGCCGGTCTCATCGGTACCGGCCGCCTGCACCGCCTTCAGGTAGGACAGCACCGCCGAATAGGTGCCGGCCTGCGCCATGGTCGGCATCTTGCCGACTTCCTTGAAGTAGCGCTGCGACCAGGCGCGCGTTTCCTCGTTGCGGTCCCAGTAGAAGCCGGTGGTCGCGTACATGCCCTGCGCGGTTTCCAGCCCGAGCGCATGCACGTCGGTCAAGAACAGCAACATCGCCGCCACCTTCTGCTTGTCGGTGATGCGGAACTGCGATGCGGTCTTGATCGAGTTGATCGTGTCCGACACCGCGTTGGCCAGGCCGATCACCTGCGCCTTGGATGCCTGCGCGGTCAGCATATAGGACGAGAAGTCGGACGAGTTCAGCGGATGCTTGACCACGCCAACCATCTTGCCGCCGCCCTTGATCACTTCATCCGACACGTCCTTGGTCAGCGCCTGGCCGAAGGTGTAGTCGACCGCCACCATGTACCACGACTTGCCGCCCTGCTCGACGATCGCCTTGGCGGTGCTCTTGGCCAGCGCGTAGGTGTCGTAGGTATAGTGCACCACCACCGGGCTGCACGATTCGCCGGTGATGCCGGACGACGCCGCTTCGGTGTTGATGATGACGCGGTTCTTTTCCTTGCCGACGTTGGCCACCGCCATGTGCACCGCGGTATTGCCGAGGCCGAACACCACGTCGACCTTTTCCTGGTCGAACCAGGTACGGGCGGTGGTGGCGCCGACGTCGGCCTTGTTCTGATGGTCGGCCCAGACCAGCTCGACCGGCTTGCCCAGCACCTTGCCGCCGAAATCGGCGATCGCCATCTTGGCGGCAGCGACCGAGCCCTTGCCGCCGATGTCGGCGTAGGCGCTCGACACGTCGGACAGGACGCCGATCTTGACCACGTCGTCCGTGACCTTGTCGGCATGCGCCAGCGGCGCGAGAGCGAGCGCGCCGGCGATCGTCGCCAGGCTGCCGTACCGTTTCTTCATTGTTCCGTCTCCTTCGGGTGGATAAAAATTCGGATGCCGCTCGCGCGGCATGGCAATCATATACTTGCTGGTAGTAATATACTACTGATTGGTATATTTGTTCAAACTTGTGCCGGTTCGCACGGCTACCGGCGCGCCGGCCGGATCCGTTCTAGACTGGCGCGGCGCTCACCGCGGCACTGACAGGAGGCAGCACCCATGCAAGCAATCGAATACCGGCAGGGCGAAAAGCCGCTGCACGACTACCTGCGCCGGCACGCGCGCGCGATGCCGGACAAGCCGGCCTTCGTCTGGTACGGCCGCGAACTGTCCTATGGCGAACTGGACCGCTTGAGCGACGCCTTCGCCGCGCGGCTGGCGGAACTCGGCGTCAAGCGCGGCGACCGCGTCGCGCTGTTCCTGCAGAATTGCCCGCAATACGTGATTGCGCATTTCGGCATCCAGAAGCTGGGCGCGATCGTCGGTCCCTGCAGCCCGCTGTTCAAGGAGCACGAGCTGGCCTACCAGCTCGGCGACCTCGGCTGCGAAGTGATCGTCGCCGCCGACAATCTGTATCCGGTGATCGCGGCGGTGCGCGAACGCACTGCGCTGCGCCACGTGTTCCTGACCCATTACGCCGACCTGCTGCCGGCGCAGCCGACGCTCGACGTGCCGGACGAGATCCGCACGCCGAAGGCGCCGGTGGCCGGCACCGAGGATTTCATGGCGGCGCTGGCGGCGCCGCTGCAGCCGCCGCCGCAGCCGGCATTGACGCAGGACGACGTCGCGCTGATGACCTACACCTCCGGCTCGACCGGCATGCCGAAGGGGGCGATGCTGTCCTACGGCAATGCGCTGTTCAAGGCCGCCGCCGCCAGCGAAGGCAACCGGCTCGGCAACGACGAAGTGCTGCTGGCGATCGCGCCGCTGTACCACATCGCCGGCATGCTGATGGGGATCAACGTCACCGTCTACAGCGGCGCCACCACGGTGCTGCAGTACCGTTTCGACCCGGTCGCCGCGCTGCAGGCGATCGAGCGCTACCGCGTCACCTGCTGGTACAGCATCGCGCCGATGAATGTTTCGGCGATGCAGGCGGCAGCAATCGGCCAGTACGACCTGCAGTCGCTGCGGCTGAACCCGGTCACCAGCTTCGGCATCACGCTGACGCAGGCGCTGGCCGAGCAGTGGCTGCGCTTCTCCGGCCGCTGCATCACCTACGAGGCGACCTACGGCCTGTCGGAAACCCATACCTGGGACAGCTACATGCCACCGGACGCGGTCAAATGGGGCACGCACGGCAAGCTGATTCCGGGTGTCGAATGCCGCATCCTCGATCCCGATACCGGCACCGAGAAAGCGGCCGGCGATATGGGCGAGATCGTGCTGAAGAGCCCCGGCAACTTCAAGGGCTACTGGAACAAGCCGGAAGCGACCGCCAAGACGCTGCGCGACGGCTGGGTCTACACCGGCGACATGGGCAACGTCGATGCCGACGGCTACCTGACCTTTTCCGGCCGCTTCAAGGAAATGATCAAAATTTCCGGCTACAGCGTGTTCCCGGAAGAAGTCGAAACCCTCCTGATCAAGCACCCGGCGATCCGCCAGGCGGCGGTGATCGGCGTGCCGGATCCGGCCAAGGGCCAGGTGGTGAAGGCGGTGCTGGTGCTGCAGGCGGGAGCGGCGCTGTCCGCCGACGAATTGACCGCCTGGTGCCGCGACAACATGTCGGCCTACAAGGTGCCGCGCGTGATCGAATTCCGCGACGCGCTGCCGGCCACCGGCACCGGCAAGCTGCTGCGACGCAAGCTGGCGGACAACTGACGCAGTTTCGATTGCGGTATTTTTTCCGTTGTCGCCCCGGTGCAAGCCGGGGCCCAGTGCCGTATTGACGAGCACGCCACTGGATTCCGACTTACGCCGGAATGACAGCATCGGTTGACTCGCCGCGCAGCGCTACCAGGTATCGACGAACGGCCGCTTCTTGCCATCGCGCGCCGGCGCCGGCGGCACCGACGCCAAGCCGCGCAGCAGCCAGTCGCGCGATTCCAGCGGATCGATCACGGAGTCGATTTCCAGGAACGACGCCACCGAGATCGCCTTGCCCTTGTCGTAGGCCTGCGCCACCATGTCGTCGAACGCGCGCTGCCGCTCGGCCGGATCGGCGATCGCTTCCAGCTCCTTGCGGAAACCCAGCCGCACCGCGCCTTCCACGCCCATCGCGCCGAATTCGGCGCTCGGCCACGCGATCGTGAACACGCCGGCGTGGAAGCTGCCGCCGGCCATCGCCTGCGCGCCCAGCCCGTAGCCCTTGCGCAGCACGATCGTGAAGAACGGCACCGTCAGACTGGCAGCGGTGACGAACAGGCGCGACACGTGGCGCACCATCGCGGTCTTTTCGGCCGCCGGCCCGACCATGAAGCCGGGCGTGTCGCACAACGACACGATCGGCAGGTCGAAGGCGTCGCACAGCTGCAGGAAGCGCGCCGCCTTGTCGGCGGCGTCGGCGTCGATGGCGCCGCCCAGGTGCAGCGGATTGTTGGCGATCAGGCCGAACGGCCGGCCCTCGATGCGCACCAGCGCGGTGACGATGCCGATGCCGAAGCCGCGCCGCAGCTCCAGCACCGAACCGGCATCCGCCAGTCCGTCGATCACCGTGCGGATGTCGTAGACGCGCAGCCGGTTTTCCGGGATCAGCTGGCGCAGCCGGCGCTGGTCGGTGCATTCCCAGTCGGCCAGCGGCCCCTGGAAGTAGGACAGGTACTGGCGTGCCAGCCGCACCGCGTGCGCATCGTCGTCGGCGACGATATCGACCACGCCGTTGGCCGCGTGCATCGCGGTCGGCCCGACTTCCTCCGGTGCGAACGTGCCCAGTCCACCGCCCTCGATCATCGCCGGTCCGCCCATGCCGATGGTGGCGTTGCGGGTGGCGATGATGACGTCGGAACAGCCGAGCAGCGCGGCGTTGCCGGCGAAGCAGCGGCCGGACACCACGCCGACGCGCGGCACCAGCCCGGACAGCTTGGCGTAGCTGGCGAACGACATCACGTCCAGCGCCGACGCCGCCACCGCGGTGGCGTCGACGTCGCCCGGCCGGCCGCCGCCGCCCTCGGCGAAGAACACCACCGGCAACCGCCACTGCTGCGCCAGGTGCAGCATGCGGTCGGTCTTCTTGTGGTTCATCGCGCCCTGGGTGCCGGCGAACACCGTGTAGTCGTAGGCCATCAC
>JBATWJ010000267.1:0-10297 GCA_049672545.1 Burkholderiaceae bacterium | reverse complement strand
GGCCTATCTGGCGCAGGCCGGCTGGGATGTCACCGCGATCGATTTTTCCGCCGCCGCGGTCGCGGCGGCGCGCCAGGCGCTGGGGCCGTGGGCGCAGCGGGTGGTGCAGGCGGATTTCTTCAACTTCGTTCCGCCCCGGCCGGTCGAACTGATTTACGAATGCGCCTTCTTTTGCGCGCTGCCGCCACGCATGCGGCCGGCAGTCGTCGCCCGCTGGGCCGAACTGCTGCCGCCGGGCGGCCTGCTCGCCGGTTTCTTTTTCTTCGATGATGCGCCGAAAGGTCCGCCGTTCGGCATCACTGCGCCGGAGCAGGAAGAATTGATGGCACCCTTTTTCGAGCGGCTCGCCGATGAGGCGGTGGCTTCTTCCTTGCCAGTGTTTGCCGGCAGGGAGCGTTGGCAAATCTGGCGGCGCCGCTAGTTCCGGCACCATTGCCGGCATCGTTCCTCATCTTTTATCTTCTTCTTTGAAACGGTTCCAATCCAAAGGATTTCTGCGGCTATAATCCCGTGAATTTTGCCATGGGGATAGGTGTATCCGGCTTCTCGAAGCCTGTTCCCAGCAAGAAGCCAGTAGGCCGGGCGGTATGGCCCGGCGCTTTAAAGTGAAGGCAACATTCGGTCATGCGGGCAAGCGGATGATCGGGCATGTACTTCAACCATCCCGGTTTTTTGGTGTGGAGTAAAACAGACATGAACATCACGCTGATTTCCTTTGTCGCGCTGTATTTGCTGGGCACGCTGGCGCTCGGAGTCTGGGCCGGTACACGCGTCCAGAACACCAGGGATTTCGCCATCGCCGGCCGCAGCCTGCCGCTGATCATGGTGGTGACGACCACCTTCGCGACCTGGTTCGGCGCCGAAACCGTGATGGGCGTTCCGGCCCGCTTCGTCCAGGGCGGCTTGCACGACATCGTCGAAGACCCGTTTGGTGCCGGCACCTGCCTGATCCTGGTCGGCGTCTTCTTCGCCGCCAAGCTGTACCGGCTGAATCTGTTGACCATCGGCGACTTCTACCGCAACCGCTACGGCAAGGGCATCGAAGTGTTCTGCTCGGTGGCGATCATCCTGAGCTATCTCGGCTGGGTGGCGGCGCAGATCACCGCGCTCGGCCTGGTGTTCTCGGTGCTGACCAATGGCGCGATGTCGGAAACCACCGGCATGATCGTCGGCACGCTGGCGGTACTGATCTACGTCGTGATCGGCGGCTTTCTGGCCGTCGCCTGGACCGATTTCATCCAGATGATCGTGCTGGTGATCGGCTTGAGCGTCATTGCATTTTTCTCCGCCGATCTGGCCGGGGGCGCCGGGCAGGTGATGACCATGGTGAGCGACAGTAATCTGCTGAACTTCCTGCCGCCGCCCACCTTCACCGACATCGCCTTCTTCATCGCCGCGGCGATAACGATGATGCTCGGCAGCATTCCGCAGCAGGACGTGTTCCAGCGCGTGATGTCGGCCAAGAATGCGCCGACCGCGCGCACCGGCGCCATCGTCGGCGGCGCCAGCTATATCCTGTTTGCCTTCGTGCCGATGTTCATCGTCGCGTCCGCCGTCGTGGTGATGGGAAATGAGGCGCTCGACCTGGCCAAGAACGACTACCAGCGCCTGCTGCCGACTTTCATCATGAGCAAGATGCCGCTGGCGATGCAGATCCTGTTCTTCGGCGCGCTGCTGTCGGCCATCAAGAGCACCTCGTCGGCCACGCTCTTGGCGCCGTCCACCAGCTTCGTCGAGAACATCCTGAAGAATCTGCGTCCGGAAATGTCCGACAAGGAACAATTGTTCGCGATGCGCTGCTCGATCGTCGTGTTCGCGGCGCTGGTACTGGCTTATGCGATTGCGATGAAGGGCACCTCGATCTATGAGCTGGTATCCTCGGCTTACCAGGTGACGCTGGTCGGCGCCTTCGTGCCGCTGGTGATGGGCCTGTACTGGCGCCGGGCGACGACCCAGGGCGCGATCGCCTCGGTGGCTGCCGGCATCGGTACCTGGATCGTGTTCTTTCCGCAGATTTCCCCCTTGGGCGCGCATTTCCCCGGCCAGCTCGCCGGCCTGATGGCGGCGTTTGCCGGCATGATCGCCGGTTCGCTGCTGCCTCAGGTGCTGCGCAACCGCCACGAGCCGCGGCAAGCAGCCGAGGGCGCGGGCGCCTGAGCTGGGGACGCGCCGCTCGCAAGCCGTCACTCGACGGCGCCCGTCGCCCCCGATGAAGGCAAGCGGAAAACCCTTATAATCTAGGGTTTTTGACGATTTCCAAAGGAGAGGGGGCAATGCCGATTTACGCCTATCGCTGCGATTCCTGCGGTTTTGCCAAGGATGTGCTGCAGAAGATATCCGACGCGCCGCTGACCGAATGTTCGGCCTGCGGCAAGCCAACCTTCAAGAAGCAGTTGACGGCGGCCGGATTCCAGCTGAAGGGCACCGGCTGGTACGCCACCGACTTTCGCGGCGGCGCCAGCAAGCCGGCCGAGGCGTCCGCCAGCGACGGCAAGGCGTCTGCCTCCGATGCTGCGGGCAGCGCCACTCCGACGCCCTAGCCGCGTCAACCCACGGGATCCGGCCAGCCACCCGCCGCGAACCCCATGACAACCAAAATGATGCGCAAATATTTCATCACCGGTCTGCTGGTCCTGGTGCCCCTGGCGATCACGCTATGGGTGCTGAACCTGATCATCGGCACCATGGACCAGTCGCTGTTGCTGCTGCCGGAGCGCTGGCGGCCGCAGGCGCTGTTCGGCTTCGGCATCCCGGGCCTGGGCACGATCCTGACGCTCCTGGTGATCTTCCTGACGGGTCTGGCCACCCGCAATTTCGTCGGCAACCAGGTGGTGCTGATGTGGGAATCGATCCTGACCCGGATCCCGGTGGTCAAGTCGATCTATTCCAGCGTCAAGCAGGTGTCCGACACGCTGTTTTCCTCGTCCGGCAACGCCTTCCGCAAGGCGGTGCTGGTGCAGTATCCGCGCGCCGGTTCCTGGACCATCGGCTTTTTGACCGGCACCCCCGGCGGTGACGTGCGCAATCACCTGCAGGGCGACTACGTCAGCGTCTACGTGCCGACCACGCCCAACCCGACCTCCGGATTCTTCCTGATGATGCCGCGCGAGGACGCGATCGAGCTCGACATGACGGTCGACGCCGCGCTGAAGTACATCGTCTCGATGGGCGTGGTCACGCCTGAGCAGTCGCGCGACAAGGTCATCATCCAATCCAACAAAGTCTGACGCGGCGCGGCCGCCGCCGCACCCTGCCGCAGCCCCAACCCGAACTGGACCCCACCATGCCAATGCGAACCCAATATTGCGGCCTCGTCACCGAGGCGCTCCTCGGCCAAACCGTCAGCCTGTGCGGCTGGGTGCACCGCCGCCGCGACCACGGCGGCGTCATCTTCATCGACCTGCGCGACCGCGAAGGGCTGGTGCAGATCGTCTGCGACCCGGACCGCGCCGACGTGTTCGGCAAGGCCGAATCGGTGCGCAACGAATTCTGCCTGCGCATCATCGGCCTGGTGCGCGCCCGCCCGGAAGGCACCACCAACGCCAACCTCAAATCCGGCAACATCGAGGTGCTGGCGCAGGAGCTGCAGATCCTGAACCCGTCGGTGACGCCGCCGTTCCAGCTCGACGACGACAACCTGTCGGAAACCACGCGCCTGACGCACCGCGTGCTGGATCTGCGGCGGCCGCAGATGCAGAACAACCTGCGGCTGCGCTACCAGGTGGCGATGGAAGTGCGCAAGTACCTGGACGAAAACGGCTTCATCGACATCGAAACGCCGACATTGACCAAGTCGACGCCGGAAGGCGCGCGCGACTACCTGGTGCCGTCGCGCGTGAACCCGGGCGAATTCTTCGCGCTGCCGCAGTCGCCGCAGCTGTTCAAGCAGCTACTGATGGTGGCCAACTTCGACCGCTACTACCAGATCACCAAGTGCTTCCGCGACGAAGACCTGCGCGCCGACCGCCAGCCGGAATTCACGCAGATCGACTGCGAAACCTCGTTCATGGACGAGCAGGAAATCCGCGATCTGTTCGAGAACATGATACGGCTGGTGTTCAAGAAGACGCTCGACGTCGACCTGCCGAACCCGTTCCCGGTGATGCCGTATTCGCAGGCGATGGGCCTGTACGGCTCCGACAAGCCGGACATGCGCGTGAAACTGCAGTTCACCGACCTGACCGCGGTGATGAAGGATGTCGACTTCAAGGTGTTCAGTGGCGCCGCCAACATGGACGGCGGCCGCGTGGTCGGCCTGCGCATTCCCGGCGGCGGCGCGATGCCGCGCTCCGAGATCGACGCCTACACCCAGTTCGTCGCGATCTACGGCGCCAAGGGGCTGGCTTACATCAAGGTGAATGACAAGGCCAAGGGGCGCGACGGCCTGCAGTCGCCGATCGTGAAAAACCTCCATGACGCCGCGCTGGCGCGGGTGATCGAACTGACCGGCGCCGAGGACGGCGACCTGATCTTCTTCGGCGCCGACCGCGCCAAGGTGGTCAACGACGCGATCGGCGCGCTGCGCGCGAAGATCGGCCATTCCGAATTCGGCCGCAAGGCCGGCCTGTTCGACGACAGCTGGAAACCGTTGTGGGTGGTCGACTTCCCGATGTTCGAATACGACGACGACAACCAGCGCTGGAGCGCCTGCCACCACCCGTTCACCGCGCCCAAGGACGGCCACGAAAATTACCTGGAAACCGACCCCGGCCGCTGTCTGGCGAAAGCCTACGACATGGTGCTGAACGGTTGGGAATTGGGCGGCGGCTCGGTGCGTATCCACCGCGCCGACGTGCAGAGCAAGGTGTTCCGCGCGTTGAACATCAACGACGAGGAAGCGCAGCTGAAGTTCGGCTTCCTGCTGGACGCGCTGCAGTACGGCGCGCCGCCGCATGGCGGCATTGCCTTCGGCCTCGACCGGCTGATCACGATGATGGCCGGCGCCGAATCGATCCGCGACGTGATCGCCTTCCCGAAGACGCAGCGCGCGCAGGACCTGCTGACGCACGCGCCATCGCCGGTGGACGAGAAACAGTTGCGCGAACTGCACATCCGGCTGCGCAACACCGAGCCGGCCAAGGCCTGAGCCGCGGCCGGGCCGGATTGCCGTTTGCCGGCATAATGAAAAGCGCGGCCCCGGCCGCGCTTTTTTGTTGCCGCATCCGCCACTGGGGATGAATAAAATGGCCGGGAGTATGTTAAAAAATATTATTGTCGGCGCCCGGTTAAAGATGGGCATCAAGGGAGTATGTGGGAATCCATGATCCCGGGGTTCGGCACAGCACAACGACGGACGTGTTCAGCATGGAGCTTCGCTACAAGATTCCCGAATCGGTACTGGTCGTCATCCATACCGCCGACCTGCAGGTGCTGCTGCTGGAGCGCGCGCAGCCACCCGGTTTCTGGCAATCGGTGACCGGCTCCAAGGACGCGCTCGACGAACCGCTGGCGATCACCGCTGCGCGCGAAGTGTGGGAGGAAACCGGGATTCGCATCGCCGGCTATCCGCTGCCGGCGGCACCGGGTGGCGGTGAAGAAATTCCGCATAGCAATCTTCGGGATTGGCAACTTTCGAACGTTTATGACATCTATCCGGTATGGCGTCATCGCTACGCGCCGGGCGTCGTGCGCAATACCGAGCACGTGTTCGGCCTGCTGGTGCCGCGCGCGGTGGCGCTGACGCTGGCGCCGCGCGAGCATCTGCGCCATTGCTGGCTGCCATACCGCGCCGCTGCCGACAAGTGCTTTTCGCCATCCAACGCCGAGGCGATCCTGCAGTTGCCGCAGCGCGCCGGCGCCGGCCTTCCCGAGACTCTGGATTGAATTGATGAAACTACGTGTAGCGACTTACAACATTCACAAGGGCGTGTCGTCGATCGGCACCCGCCCGCGCGTGCTGGGCCTGAAGGACGCGCTGACCTCGATGGAAGCCGACGTCTTTTTCCTGCAGGAAGTGCAGGGCCGACACGACCTGATGGCGGCGCGCCACGCCGCCGTCTGGCCGCAGCAGGCGCAGCATGAATTCCTGGCCGGCGATTCGCACCATGCCGCCTACGGCATGAACGCCGTCTACGACCACGGCCACCACGGCAACGCGCTGCTGAGCGCCTTCCCGATCGCCTCGTGGCAAAACCAGAACGTGTCCGACCATGCGTACGAATCGCGCGGCATCCTGCATTGCGTGATCGAGGCGCCGGCCACCGCGGTGCACTGCTACGTGATCCACCTCGGCCTGTTCGGCGGCAGCCGCAAACGGCAGACCAAGGCGCTGATCGAGGCGGTCGAGAAGACCGCGCCGGCCGATGCGCCGATCATCGTCGCCGGCGATTTCAACGACTGGGGCAACCGCTTGTCGGATTCGCTGCGCGGCGACCTCGGCGTGTCGGAAGTGTTCGACGAGCGGGTGGCGACACCCGGCTTCGGCCGTTACCTGCGCCAGCTGGCCGGGCGCGGACCGAGATCGCATCCGGCGCGCACCTTTCCGGCGGCGCTGCCGTGCCTGCGGCTGGACCGCATCTATGTGCGCGGCTTCAAGGTCGAGTCGGCGCAGGTCCTGTGCGGCGTGCCATGGGCTAAACTGTCGGATCATGCGCCGATCCTGGCCACGCTGGAATTGAAGTAACCGAGGCAGCGCCAGGGACGGTAGCGGTCGGGCGCAGCGCGCCCAGCGACAGAAAGGATTTGCGGATGCCGATTTCCCCATGCGCACGGTAATCTTCACCGGCCACAACGACATCGATCTGCTCCAGTCCGGCGCGCAATTCTTCCCGTCCCTGATCGCGGCAATCGACGGTGCCCGTACCGAACTCTTTCTCGAAACCTACATCTTCACGCTCGACGCCGCCGGCATTGCGGTACTGCACGCGCTGCAGCACGCGGCGCAGCGCGGCGTCGCGGTGTACCTGATCGTCGACTGGCTCGGCACCGGCGGTGCCATCTGCGGTGTGCTGCGCAAGGAATGCGAAGCGGCCGGCGTCCATTTTCGCCGTTTCAACCCGTGGTTCCGGCGCGGCATCGCGCGCACCCACCGCAAGATCTGCGTGGCCGATCGCGATCTGGCCTTCATCGGCGGCCTGAACATCAATGACGACCTGCACTCGGACCGCGATCCGCGCGTGGTGCTGCCGGCGCCGCGCTGGGATTTCGCGGTGCGCATCCGCGGCCCGCTGGTGGCGGCGATCTACCTGGAAATGACCGCGCAATGGACGCGGCTGGGCCACCTGAAGCTGAAGGCGCGCTGGGAAAATTTCCGCCGCATGCGCGCACTGCTGCCGCCGGCCGGCACCGGGCCGGCGCAAGCCGGGCTGGTGCTGCGCGACAATCTGCGCAACCGCCGTACCATCCAGCGCGCCTACCTGAAGGCACTTGGGCGCGCGCGCAAGAACGCGTTTCTGGTCAGCCCGTATTTCGCCCCGGGCCGCAAGCTGCGGCGGGCGCTGGAGGCGGCGGCGCAGCGCGGGGTCGAGGTAACGCTGTTGCTCGGCGTCGGCCAGTTTCGGCTGCAGGATGCGGTCACGCATTCGTTCTACCCGAAACTGCTGGCCTGCGGCGTGCGCATCTTCGAATACCGCAAGACCGAGCTGCATGCGAAGGTGGCGGTGGTCGACGACGAATGGGCGACGGTCGGCTCCAGCAACTATGACGGCCTGTCGCTGTTCGTCAATCACGAAGCCAACGTGGTGATCCTGGACCAGCCGTTCGCGCTCGAACTGCGGCAGCGGATCGAGCAGGGCGTGGCCGACGCCGTCGCAGTCGGGCGCGCCGAACTGGCCAACGTCGGCTGGCGCCGGCGCCTGTGGAGCGGCACCGCCTTCCTGTTGTACCGGGCGGCGATCCGGCTGATGTCGTGGAGCCGCTACGATTAAGAGCCTATTCCGGCAGGCAGGATCGTTGTGGCGGGGCGCCTGACGCGCGGCATCACGTTGCGACTCCTCGCCATGGCGTGCAATGACCGGTCGCCGCGCCTTGTTTCGCACGCCAATCACCTCCGCTCCAACGCACCCCGCCTAGCGGAATGGGTGCTAAGCGGGCCGGTCCAGTTCCGGGTAGTGGCGGAAGATGCCGGTCTGGTTGAACGGCTGGCGCCGGCGCGACTTCAGGTAGGCGGCGATGCGCGGCAGCCGCGCCACCCGCCGCTGCAGCGCCGCCAGGCGCGGATGGTCCGGCATCAGCCGGCGCATGGTGCGCGGAAACGCGTACTTCAGCCCGACGACCAGCTGGAACAGCGACAGGTCGACGTAGGACAGGGCGGCGCCGACCGCGTGGCGCTCGCCATCGGGATTGCGCTCCAGCACGCGCTCGAAATAGCCGAGGAATTTCGGCAGCCGCGCCGCCGTCAGGTCGGCCGCGCGGCGCGCCGCTTCCTCGCGCTGGTCTTCGTAGTAGAGGCCGGCGGCGATCGGATGATGGCTGTCGTGCACTTCGGCCACCAGGTCGGCGATGGTCAGCTGCAACTGATGCGCCCACAGCCGGCCGGCTTCGTCGGCCGGCGCCAGCCCGAGCCGCGGGCCGAGATAGAGCAGGATGTTGGGGGTCTGGCCGATCAGCAGTTCCCCGGCCTTGAGAAAAGGCGGCGCGAACGGCGGCCGTGCCACCGATTGGTCTTCCAGGAAATGCTCCAGCGCCGGCATGCCGCGCCCGGGCGCACGGGCGACGTCGACGTAGTCGGCGCCGCCCTGTTCCAGCGCCAGCCGGACGAATTCGCCACGGCCCTGCAGGCCCGGCCAGTAATACAGTTCATAGCGCATCGGCCGGTTCTCCGTGACAGGCGCCGGCGCCGGCGCCGTCCTTGTCAGGCGGTCAGGGCGCGGCGCCGCGAAATCCAGATGCCGGCCACCACCATCACCAGCACCGCCAGCTGCAATCCCAGCCCCTGTGTGGTCGGATGGATGCCGAGCAGCGGCAGCGAGATGAAATGCACCAGGCTGGAATCGATGACGCCGGCTTCCTGCAGCGCCGCCACGCCGTTGCCGCTGAATACCACCGCCATCAGCGCCAGCAGGCCCGAGGTGGCGGAAAAGAACGGGCCGATCGGCAGCCGCACGCTGTACTTCAGGATCGCGCCGCCAAGCAGCGCCAGCAGCACGGCGGCCGCCGCGATGCCGCCCAGCACCGCGCTGTGGCCTTCCGGCCCGGCCTGCGCCCACAGGGTTTCGTAAAACAGGATCACCTCGAACAGTTCGCGGTAGATCGCCAGGAAGGAAATTCCGGCCATCGCCCACAGCGTGCGCTTGCCGAGCGCAGCGTTGACCTGGTCGCGGATGAACTTTTGCCACGCCTGCGCGTAGGACTTGCTGTGCAGCCAGTAGCCGACGTACAGCAGCATCGCCGCCGCCACCAGGGCGGTGACGCCTTCGGTCACTTCGCGGTTGGCGCCGGAAATCGTCAGCACGTAGCTGGCCGCGACCCAGGTCAGCCCACCCAGCACCACCGCGCCGATCCAGCCGGCGTGGATGTAGGGCAGGGCGTCGCGGCGGTCGGTCTTGACCACGAAGGCGACGATCGCCGCCAGCACCAGGATCGCTTCCAGCCCTTCGCGCAGCAGGATCAGCAGCGCGCTGACGAAGGCCGCCAGCGGCGACAGGCTGCCGGCCGACAGCTTCTCGTCGGCGCGGTCGAGCAGTTCGTCGATGCGCCCGATCTGCTGCGCCACCGCGTCGGCCGGCTGGCCGCTGGAGATCGCGCTGCGCAGGCTCATCATTTCGCGTTCAGTCTCGCTGCGCAGCGCCGGATCGACGTTGTCGAGGCCGGTTTCGACCAGCTCGAAGCCTTCCAGATAGGCGCTGATTGCCAGCTGCCGGGCGCCGTCGCGGTCGCCCTGGCGGTAGGCTTCCAGCGCCTGCTGCAGCTTGGTGCGTGTCAGCTGCAGCGGCGCCGGGGCCGTCGCCTGCAGCGCTTCCGGATGCGCGGTCAGGTAGGCTTGCACGCTGGCGGCGCCGTGCCGGGCGGCTTCGGCCGGGGTCTCGGTCACCAGTTGCTTCATGCTGCCGATCCCGCTTTTTCCTTGGCCCTGCTGCCATAGCTGATGGCCTTCCTCCAGCGTCTGCGGCGTCTGGCGCAGGCCGCCGACGAAGAACGCCAGCGCCCAGCGGTCGGCTTCGCTCAATTCGGAAAACGGCCGCATCGGCGTGCCGCCGACACCGAGCGTGATGGTGTTGTACAGGCCGTACAGGCTGCGCGCGGCCATCCGGTTGCCGTCGTGGAAATTGCTCGGCGCCGGTTCCATGCCCTTGGCCAGCGGGCCGTCGCCGCGGCCGGCGGCGCCGTGGCAGGCGGCGCAGTTGGCGTCGTACAGGCG
>JBATWJ010000266.1:0-1944 GCA_049672545.1 Burkholderiaceae bacterium | reverse complement strand
CTGCTGGAGGAAGCCGGACGCCGCCATGCGCTGCCGCTGGTGGCGCTGGGCGACGTCTGCATGCACCTGCGCTCGTGCAAGCCGCTGCAGGATACGCTGACCGCGATCCGGCTCGGCCAACCGGTGGCCGAATGCGGCTTCGCGCTGGCGCCGAACGCGGAGCAGCACCTGCGTTCGCGGCTGCGGCTGGCCAACCTGTATCCGGCAGCGATGCTGGCAGAGACGCTGACGATCGCCGGGCGCTGCCATTTTTCACTGGACCAATTGCGCTACGAATACCCGGACGAACTGGTGCCGGCCGGCGACAGCGTGTCCAGCTATCTGCTGCGCGAAACGCTGGCGGGCGCCGAACGCCGTTTCCCGGCCGGGGTGCCGGAGCGGGTGCGGCGGCAGATCGAGCACGAGCTGGCGCTGATCGCCGACCTCGGCTATGAACCGTATTTCCTGACCGTCTACGACATCGTGCGCTTCGCCCGCAGCCGCGACATTCTGTGCCAGGGGCGCGGCTCGGCCGCCAATTCGGCGGTCTGCTATTGCCTCGGCATCACCGAGGTCGATCCGGAAAACGGCCACATGCTGTTCGAGCGCTTCATCTCGAAGGAGCGCAACGAACCGCCCGACATCGACGTCGATTTCGAGCACCAGCGGCGCGAGGAAGTGATCCAGTACGTGTACGGCAAATACGGCCGCCGGCGCGCCGCGCTGACCGCGGTCGTCATCACCTACCGGCCGCGCAGCGCGCTGCGCGACGTCGGCCGTGCGCTCGGCGTCGATACCGGCATCGTCGACCAGGTGGCGAAGTCGCATCGCTGGTGGGACGGCAAGAGCAATCTGTCGGAGCGCTTCGCCGAATGCGGGCTCGATCCGCAATCGCCGCTGGCGCTGCAATGGGCGGCGCTGGCGGAGCGGTTGATGCGCTTCCCGCGCCATCTGTCGCAGCATCCGGGCGGCTTCGTGATCGCGCGCGGCAAGCTGTCGCGGCTGGTGCCGATCGAAAACGCCGCGATGGCCGGGCGCAGCGTGGTGCAGTGGGACAAGGACGACCTCGACGCGCTCGGCCTGCTGAAGGTCGACATCCTGGCGCTCGGCATGCTGTCGCTGCTGCGCCGGGCTTTCGACATGATCGGTGCGCGGTGCGGCGCGCCGTTTTCGATGGCGGACATCCCGCGCGAAGATCCGGCCACCTACGACATGATCTGCCGGGCCGATACGGTCGGCGTGTTCCAGATCGAGAGCCGGGCGCAGATGAGCATGCTGCCGCGGCTGTTGCCGCGCCGGTTCTACGACCTGGTGATCCAGGTGGCGATCGTGCGCCCGGGACCGATCCAGGGCGACATGGTGCATCCGTTCCTGAAGAACCGGAAGCTGCGGCCGGAACAGATCCACTATCCGAAGGACGAGATCAAGCCGGCGCTGGAGCGGACCTGCGGCGTGCCGATCTTCCAGGAACAGGTGATGCAGATCGCGATGCTGGCGGCGGATTTTTCCGCCAGCGACGCCGACGGCATGCGCCGTTCGATGGCGTCCTGGCGGCGCCGCGGCGATCTGGCCCAATACAAGGAAAGGCTGCGCGCCGGCATGGAGAAAAAGGGCTACCCGGACAAATTCATCACCGACATCCAGAGCCAGATCGAAGGATTTTCCGAATACGGATTTCCCGAAAGTCATGCCGCCGGCTTCGCGCTGCTGGCCTACGCCAGCGCCTGGTTGAAGCGGCACGAGCCGGAGGTGTTCTTGGCCGCGCTCCTGAACAGCCAGCCAATGGGCTTTTATTCGCCGTCGCAACTGGTGCAGGATGCGCGCCGCCATGGCGTCGAGGTGCGGCCGGTCGATATCGACGCCAGCGTGTGGGAAGCGCGGCTGGAAGCGGCGGCCGGTCAGAAGCCGGAAATGCGGCCGGCGGTGCGGCTCGGCTTGGCGCTGGTCACCGGCCTGGGCGAAGAC
>JBATWJ010000265.1:0-3647 GCA_049672545.1 Burkholderiaceae bacterium | reverse complement strand
GCCGGCGCGGCCGGTGCGGCCGATGCGGTGCACGTAGTCTTCCGGGAATTTTGGCAGGTCGTAGTTGACCACGTGCGTGATGGTCGGCACGTCGATGCCGCGCGCGGCGACATCGGTCGCCACCAGCACCCGGACCTGGCCGCGGCGCACGCTGTCGAGGGTGCGGTTGCGCGCGCCCTGGTGCATGTCGCCGTGCAGCGCGGCGGCGGCGAAGCCGGCGATGTTCAGACGGTCGGCGATGGTGTCGGCGTCGCGCTTGGTGGCGGTGAATACCACCGCCTGATCCATCGAGGCATCGCGCAGCAGGTGGTCGAGCAGACGGTTCTTGTGCGACAGATCGTCGACGAAATGCACGCGCTGAGAGATGTTTTCATGCTTGCTGGCGGAACCGGAGATCTGAATCACCAGCGGGTCGGTGGTGATCTTGCGCGCCATGTTGCCGACCACGCCATCCAGCGTGGCCGAGAACAGCATCGTTTGGCGCGACGCCGGCGTGGCGTCGACGATCTTTTCGATGTCGTCGATGAAGCCCATGTCGAGCATGCGGTCGGCTTCATCCAGCACCAGGATCTGCAGTTGCGAGAAATCGATCTTGCCAGATTCCATGTGGTCGATCAGCCGGCCCGGCGTCGCCACCAGGATTTCCGGGTTCTTGGCCAGCAACTGCATCTGCTTCGGGTAGGGCATGCCGCCCAGGATCGACACCGCCTTCACGCGGCGCAGGTAGGCGCCGTACTTGGTGGTGGCGGTGGTGACCTGCAGCGCCAGTTCGCGCGTCGGCGTCAGCACCAGCATCTTCGGCTGCGCCGGGCGGAAGCGCGGACGCTCGTTGCGCGAACGGGCCGACTGCGCTTCCTGGTTCGGCGTCTTGCCGGCGAAGGCCGGCGATTCCGCAGAGGCAAACTTGTGCAGCGCCGGCAGCATGAAGGCGGCGGTCTTGCCGGAGCCGGTCTGCGACGACACCAGCAGGTCGCGGCCGGCGATCGCGGCCGGCACGGCTTGCGCCTGCACGTCGGTCGGGGCGGTGTAGCCGGAGTCGGTCAAAGCCTTCAGGATGGAGGCGTGCAGGCCGATGGATTCAAAAGTCATGGTTTTCTTTCGTGAAATCAGCGTCGCGCTGCTTCGCGGGAAGCGGCGGAAACGCAAAAAATGCAGCGCAACCAACGAAACAGCTAAGAAAACTTACTGGATAAGCTCAGAGAGATTTCGGCACAAAAGCTTTGCGCCGGAACGGTGCCAAGGAGGCGGCACCAGAGGCGGGAGGGCTTTATCGTTAATGCGAACGGTTCGCGATGCGGCGATGCGCAATGCCGGGTTGGACGATGTTGCCACCGATATGGCGTTGCGCAGCCCAGATTTTACAGGGAAAGGCGGGCGAAGTCGAAGGTTTTTGCTGCGGTGCGAAAAAGGATTGCCGTTTCGGCGCCAGCGGGAATCCGGCGGCGGTTTCCCCGTGGCAAAGAACGCTGGGTCCCGGTCAGCGCCGGGACGGCAAGCGAGCGTTGACTGATGCGGCGTCCGCCTTATTCCTGCGGTGCGTACATCACGTGCGAGAAGCCGCCGTCGACGTAGGTGATTTCGCTGGTGATGCCCGAGGCCAGGTCCGACAGCAGGAAGGCGGCGGTATTGCCGACGTCCTCGATCGTGACGTTGCGCCGCAGCGGCGCGTGGGCGGCGACGATGCCCAATAGCTTGCTGAAATCCTTGATGCCGGAGGCCGCCAGCGTCCTGATCGGGCCGGCCGAGATGCCGTTGACGCGGATCCCCTTCGGCCCCAGCGATTCCGCCAGATAGCGCACCGACGCTTCCAGCGACGCCTTGGCCAGGCCCATGGTGTTGTAGTTCGGGGTCGCGCGCACCGAACCCATGTAGGTCAGCGTCAGCAGCGATGCGTTCGGCGCCAAGAGCGGCAGCGCCGCCTTCGCCATTGCCGGAAAGCTGTAGGCGGAAATGTCGTGCGCGATGCGGAAGGCTTCGCGCGACAGTCCTTCCAGGAAATCGCCGGTGATCGCCTCGCGCGGCGCGAAGCCGATCGAATGCACCAGGCCGTCCAGCTGCGGCCAGGACTTGCCGAGCTGCTCGAACAACGCCGCGATCTGCTCGTCGCTGCCAACGTCGCAGTCGAAGATCAGGTCGCTGCCGAATTCTCTGGCGAAATCGGTGATGCGGTCCTTGAAGCGTTCGCCGACATAGGTGAAGGCCAGTTCCGCGCCTTCGCGCTTGCAGGCCTGGGCGATGCCGTAGGCGATCGAGCGGTTCGACAGCAGGCCGGTGATCAGGATTTTTTTGCCTTGCAGAAATGCCATGGAAGCTCCGGTTGGGCGGGTTGCGAGGGCGGCGGCGCATGCCTGCGGCGCTGGCGCGTTGCGGCGAGATTGTAAGGGGACGGCGCGGGCGCGGCAACTTCCCGGCCCGCCGGCGCGCTTCGGTAGAATAGCCCGGATACCGTTTCTTACGCCCCGATTGGCCCGACCGCATGCGCCTTTTCCTGTCCTCGCTGATCCTGCTGGCCGCGTTGCTGCCGGCCGGCCGTGCCTTCGCCGCGCACGCGTTCGCACTGTACGACACGCCGAAATATCCGGCCGGCTTCAGCCACTTCGATTATGTCAATCCGGACGCGCCGAAGGGCGGCGAACTGTATCTGGCCAATCCGGACCGCCGTACCAGCTTCGACAAGTTCAATCCGTTTTCGTTGAAGGGCGTGGCCGCCGCCGGCGTCGCCGCGCTGATGTTCGAGACGCTGGCGGTCGGCTCGATGGACGAAACCGCGACCATGTATGGCTTGCTGGCAGACGACATGGAGCTGGCGCCGGACCGGCTGTCGATGACGTTCCGGCTCAATCCGAAGGCGCGCTTTTCCAACGGCGACCCGGTGCTGGCCGACGACGTCAAGTATTCGTTCGACACGCTGATGGCCAAGGGCGCGCCGCAGTTCAAGTCGATCTTCGCCGACGTCAGACAGTGCGTGGTGACTGGCGAGCGCACGGTGCGCTTCGACTTCAAGTCGAAAAACCACGAATTGCCGCTGATCGTCGGCGGCGTGCCGGTGTTTTCGCGCAAGTGGGCGGCCGGCGTTTCCTTCGACAATATCCAGCTGCAGCAGCCGATCGCCTCCGGTCCCTACCTGATCGAGCAGTACGACCTCGGCCGCTCGATTTCCTACCGGCGCGATCCGAATTACTGGGGCGATGCGGTGCCGGCGCGGCGCGGCACCTTCAACTTCGGCCGCATCGTCTACCGTTTCTACAAGGATGACGTGGCGCGGCTGGAAGCGTTCAAGGCCGGCGAATTCGACCTGGTGGTCGAGTACAGCGCCAAGAACTGGGCACGCAACTACAACGGCCCGAAATTCCGCAGCGGCGAGATCGTCAAGCGCGAGCTGGCGCATTCGAATGGCGCCGGCATGCAGGGTTTCGTGATGAATCTGCGGCGCGACCAGTTCAAGGACATCCGCGTGCGCCAGGCGTTAGGTCTTGCGCTGGATTTCGAGTGGATGAACCGGCAGCTGTTCTACCATCAGTACAAGCGCATCTATTCGTTCTTCAACAACAGCGACATGGCCGCTACCGGGCTGCCTTCGGCGGCCGAGCTGCAGCTGCTGGAACCGCTGAAGGCCCGGCTCGATCCGGCCGTGTTCGGCCCGGCGC
>JBATWJ010000264.1:0-3934 GCA_049672545.1 Burkholderiaceae bacterium | reverse complement strand
CTCCAGCGCCGACGGCTCGGCCGCGCGCCGTGGCGGTGCCCACACCGCGTCCGGGAACTGCGGATCGTCGGCGTGGCGCGCAATCACGTGCCAGTGCAGGTGCGGCGTCATGTTGCCGAGGCTGGCGAGGTTGACCTTGTCCGGCCGCAGCACCTCGCGCAGCGCCGCCTCCACCCGCCACACCACCGCCATCAGCCGTGCGCGCTGCGGTTCCGACAGGTCGCTCATCTCGCGCACGTGCGCATTCCAGATCACGCGGCAGAAACCCGGATGGCCGGCGTCGTCGACCAGCACCACGCGCAGTTCGGCGTCGCGGTGGAGCACTTCGCCGCCGTCCTGCCGGCACAGTTCGCAGGCGCCATCCATCGTTACACCAGTATGCGCTCGATGCCGCCGTTGTTGGCGCGGGCGACGTATTCGGGCAGCCAGTTCTCGCCCAGCAGATGGCGCGCCAGCTCGACCACGATGTAGTCGGCGTCGGTACCGGAATCGTCGTTGTAGCGCGACAGCCCCTGCAGGCAGGACGGGCACGAAGTCAGGATCTTGACGTCGCCGGCGAAGCCGTCGGCGCGCAGCTTGTCGGCGCCCTTCTTCATCTCTTCTTCCTTGCGGAAGCGCACCTGGGTCGAGATGTCCGGGCGGCCGACCGCCAGCGTGCCGGATTCGCCGCAGCAGCGGTCGTTCTTTTCGATCTTCACGTGGTCGGCGGTGGCGATCAGCGCATTGATGGTCTTGCCGGATTCCTGCAGCTTCATCGGGTTGTGGCAGGGCTCGTGGTACATGTAGCGGGTACCGGTCACGCCTTCCAGCTTGACGCCCTTCTCCAGCAGGTATTCGTGGATGTCCATGATGCGGCAGCCGGGAAAAATCTTGTCGAATTCATAGCCCTGCAGCTGATCGTAACAGGTGCCGCAGGACACGATCACGGTCTTGATGTCGAGGTAGTTCAGCGTGTTGGCCATGCGGTGGAACAGCACCCGGTTGTCGGTGATGATCTTTTCCGCCTTGTCGTATTCGCCGTTGCCGCGCTGCGGGTAGCCGCAGCACAGATAGCCTGGCGGCAGCACGGTCTGCACACCGACCTGCCACAGCATCGCCTGCGTCGCCAGGCCGACCTGCGAAAACAGCCGCTCCGAACCGCAGCCGGGGAAGTAGAACACCGCCTCGGTGTCGACGGAAGTCGCCTGCGGATCGCGGATGATCGGCACGATCTTGTTGTCCTCGATGTCGAGCAGTGCGCGCGCGGTCTTCTTCGGCAGGTTGCCGGGCATGCGCTTGTTGACGAAGTGGATCACCTGCTCGCGCACCGGCGCCTTGCCGTGCGTGGCCGGCGGCGCCTTGGTCTGCCTCTTCGCCACCTTCTGCAGCAGATCATGGCCCATCCGCTGCGCCTTGTAACCCCAGTCGATCATCACCTTGCGGGTGGCGTTGATGGTGGCCGGATCGGTCGCGTTCAGGAAGAACATCGAGGCGGCGGCGCCGGGCTTGAACGACTTCTTGCCCATCTTGCGCAACAGGTTGCGCATGTTCATCGAGACGTCGCCGAAATCGATATCGACCGGGCACGGCGTCACGCACTTGTGGCAGACCGTGCAATGGTCGGCCACGTCCTCGAACTCTTCCCAGTGCTTGATCGAGATGCCGCGCCGGGTCTGCTCTTCGTACAGGAAGGCTTCCACCAGCAGCGAGGTCGCCAGGATCTTGTTGCGCGGCGAGTACAGCAGGTTCGCGCGCGGCACGTGGGTCGCGCACACCGGCTTGCACTTGCCGCAGCGCAGGCAGTCCTTGACGCTGTTGGCGATCGCGCCGATGTCGCTCTGCCGCATGATCAGCGATTCGTGCCCCATCAGCCCGAACGACGGCGTATAGGCATTGCGCAGGTCGGCCGGCAGCGCGGCGTCGTCCAGCAGCTTGCCCTTGTTGAAATGGCCCTGCGGGTCGACGCGCCGCTTGTAGGCGCGGAAGTCGCGGATTTCGTCGGCCGTCAGGAATTCCAGCTTGGTGATGCCGATACCGTGCTCGCCCGAGATCACGCCGCCGAGCGAGCGCGCCAGCGCCATGATGCGCGCCACCGCCGCGTGCGCATCCTGCAGCATCGCGTAATGATCGGAATTGACCGGGATGTTGGTGTGCACGTTGCCGTCGCCGGCGTGCATGTGCAGCGCGACGAACACGCGGCCGCGCAGCACGCGCTTGTGGATCGCCGCGCATTCGTCCAGCACCGGACGGAACGCGGCGCCGGCAAAGATCTGCCGCAGCGGCAAGCGCACTTCCTGCTTCCACGACACGCGCAGCGTGCGGTCCTGCACCAGATGGAACAGCGTCGCCTCCGGCTGGCGCGCCAGCCGTTCGTCGAATACCGCCATCGCCTGCCCGTAGCCGAGCGTCGCCAGCTGCGGCAACGCGTCGGCCAGCTGCGTGTCCAGATGCGACAGCAGGTAGGACCAGCGCGCGTGCGCGGCGTCCAGCAGGTCGGTCGCCTGGTGCGCGCGATCTTCCAGCATTTCGGCGTCGGGAATGTCTTCGCCGTCGGCATCCTCGATCTTGCCCAGCGGCAGATTGCCGCGCGCGAAGAAGCTGCCGAGCTCGGCCAGCAGCTGCAGCTTGTTCTTGATCGACAGTTCGATGTTGATGCGCTCGATGCCGTCGGTGTATTCGCCCATGCGGTCGAGCGGGATCACCACGTCCTCGTTGATCTTGAATGCGTTGGTGTGGCGTGCGATCGCCGCGGTGCGGGCGCGGTCGAGCCAGAACTTCTTGCGCGCCTCCGGGCTGACGGCGACGAAGCCTTCGCCGACGTGCTTGTTGGCCATCCGCACCACTTCCGACGCCGCCTGCGCCACCGCGTTTTCATCGTCGCCGACGATGTCGCCGAACAGCGCCATCTTCGGCAGCACGCCGCGCTTGGACTTGGTGGCGTAGCCGACCGCGCGCAGGTAGCGCTCGTCCAGGTGTTCGAGGCCGGCCAGGATGGCGCCGCCCTTCCTGGTTTCGGTGTCCAGATAATCCTTGATCTCGACGATAGACGGAATCGCGTCGCGCGCCTGGCCGAAGAATTCGAGGCAGACGGTGCGCGTGTATTTCGGCATCCGGTGCAGGATCCAGCGCGCCGAGGTGATCAGGCCGTCGGTGCCCTCCTTCTGCACGCCCGGCAGGCCGGACAGGAACTTGTCGGTGACGTCCTTGCCGAGGCCTTCCTTGCGGAAGCTGCGGCCCGGGATTTCCAGGACTTCGGTCTTGAACGGCTCGCCGCTTTTTCCCTTCGGCGCCGGATGGGTCCATTCGAGCTTGAAGCGGGCGACGGCGACGTCGTGGATCTTGCCGAGATTGTGGTCGAGCCGCGTGACTTCCAGCCAGTCGCCGTTCGGGTCGACCATGCGCCACGATGCCAGGTTGTCGAGCGCGGTACCCCACAGCACCGCCTTCTTGCCGCCGGCGTTCATCGCCACGTTGCCGCCGATGCAGGAGGCGTCGGCCGAAGTCGGATCGACCGCGAACACGAAGCCGGCCCGTTCGGCCGCGTCCGCCACGCGCCGCGTGACGACGCCGGCGCCGCTGTGGATGGTCGCGCATTCGGTGTCCAGCCCGGGCAGCACGGCCATCTCGACCTCGCCCAGCAGCTCCAGCTTCTCGGTGTTGATGACCGCCGACATCGGTGTCAACGGCACCGCGCCGCCGGTGTAGCCGGTGCCGCCGCCGCGCGGGATGATGGTCAGGCCGAGTTCGATGCAGGCTTTCACCAGCCCGGCCATCTCGTCCTCGGAATCGGGGGTCAGCACCACGAACGGATATTCGACGCGCCAGTCGGTGGCGTCGGTCACGTGCGACACGCGCGACAGGCCGTCGAACTTGATGTTGTCCTTCGCGGTATGCCGGCCCAGCACGCGGATCGCGCGCCGGCGCAGGTCGCGCACCTGACGGAACTCCTGCGCGA
>JBATWJ010000263.1:0-2014 GCA_049672545.1 Burkholderiaceae bacterium | reverse complement strand
GGCTGACGCAGCGTGCCCAGCAGCGCCTGCGGCACCAATGATTCACGCCGACGCCTGCCCTGCCGGCGCCGGCTGCCATTCGGTTGCTAACCCGTGGCGCCGGCACGCACTCACTGGAGAAGCGCATGCAAAAGAAATGGGGCGCCCTCGTCCTGCTGTTCGGCACGCTGGGTCTGTCGGCCTGCAACACGATGCACGGCTTCGGCCAGGACGTCGAACGCGGCGGCGAAAAGATGCAGAACGCCGCCGACCGCAACCAATAGAAGGTTAGCTGGATGGGGCGCCGGCAGCGCTTTCGCCGCCGCCGCTGCGACCGCTGGAGCGCGGCTGATCCAAGCCCGCCTGTGCCGCCGGCCACACGAACACCAGGCGCTGGGTGGCATGGCCACCGACCTGTGCGCTCTTGGTCTGCGCATGGCCGCCGACCGCGGCGCGGACCCGGTAGCTGCCGGACTGCGGCAGCTTGACCAGCATCATCGGCCCGCCACAGGTGGTCTGCAGCACCGGCTTACCGTCCTTGCCGAGGATTTCCACCCGCACGTCGGCCAGGTAGCTGCCGTCCTGGGCAGCGAAGGTGGACATCAGGTCGTAGTCGCGCGCCGCCTGCTTCATGCTGGTCGATTCATCCAGGCCGACACCGCCGCACAGATAGGTGATGCCGTTTTCGGTGCGCGGCTGCAGGTCCGCCGCCAACGCCGGCTGCGCCAGTGCGGCGCAGGAAACGGCACAGAACGCCAGTAGAAACTTCCCTGTTTGCATGATCGATCCTCCTTCCGAAAAAAGTGGAAAACGAAAAGCCGCGCGGCGGCCGCAACCGGCCCGCGCAGGCAACCAAAAAGGCCGGCCGTGACGCGCCGACTTACGTTGATGGGACAACGCCGCGCCGACAACAATCCTGAAACAGGCGAAAAAATTCTCCTCCGGCAGCCTGAAAAACTTGAACTTTTTTCATCGGGAAGCGGCTCTAAGCTAGACCCGACCTCCTGTTTCCCGCCGCCGGCGGGAAACCGACAGACAGCATGCCGATACCGCAACCCCGTCTTTCCTACCCTGCCGCCGGCGCGTCCGGCTGCCGCCGATGACGGCCGCTGCGCTGGCTTTCCGGCTACCGGTGGACATCCTGCCGCAACCCGACGAAACCACCTGCGGTCCGACCTGCCTGCATGCGATCTACCGCTACTGGCACCGTGACGAAGTGCTGTCGGCGGTGGTGGCGCGCACCGGCAAATTCGAGCAGGGCGGCACGCTGGCGGTATTCCTCGCCTGCGACGCGCTGCGCCTGGGCTATCGCGCCACCATCTACACCTACAACCTGACGGTGTTCGATCCGACCTGGTTTGCCGATCCGGGCGTCGACATCGCCGCCCGGCTGGCGCTACAAAGCGAGGTCAAGAAGGATTACCGGCTGCAGTACGCGACCGCCGGCTACCAAGATTTCCTGCGCCTGGGCGGCCGCCTGCGCATGACGCACCTGTCGCGCCGGCTGGTGCAGGCAATCCTGCGCCGCCGGCTGCCGATCCTGACCGGCCTGTCGTCGACCTACCTGTACAAAAGCGCGCGCGAATTCGGCCCGAACGACGTGCCGGACGACATCCGCGGCTTGCCGGCCGGGCATTTCGTCATCATCGCCGGCTACAACCACCAGAACCGCACGGTGCTGGTGATGGACCCGTACCAGCTGAACCCGTTCCGCCGCAGCGCCGCCGGCTACTGGATCGGCATCGACCGCGTGATCTGCGCGATCCTGCTCGGCATCGTCACGCACGACGCCAACCTGCTCATCATTCACCCACCCCGAAAACCGGGGTTGCTCCCATCATGAATGCTCTCCTGGTCGCCAGTCCGTCGCTGGACTGGATTTGCAATCTCCCCGGCAGCCGCGCCCTCTCCGCCCAGGACTACCTGACTCCAGGCTGCCGGGGCGGCGACGCGGCGCGGGTGGTCAACCTCGGCGCCGCTACCGACTACCAGAGCGAGGCTTACTACGTGACGCTGGTGGCGGAAGCGCGCGGGC
>JBATWJ010000262.1:0-2312 GCA_049672545.1 Burkholderiaceae bacterium | reverse complement strand
GGGCTCGGCAATGCGGCGCGCGCGGCGAAGGGCGCGCCGGAGATCGTGGCGGCACTGCGCGCGCGGCTGCAATATCCGTCCGAGATGGTGCGCGAGCACGTCGGCTGGGCACTGCGGCAGCATGGTGTCGATCCAGATACTGGTGCCAGTAATATTTAAAGCGTGCGCAGAGATTCCGGAATTGGCCTTTTTTTCGGCATACTCCGATGTTTTTGCAATTCTCTGTCAAGGCTGTTAAGTGCTTGGACCATGTACGTAACCGGTTTGTCGTTCCCGCGGTTTTAAGCGGGAACCTAATGGCGTTTTCATCGTATGCATAGATCTCCCGGATTCCACTGTCGCACGACACTGGGTTCCCGCCTGCGCGGGAACGACAAACAAAGCGAAAACAGACCTGAACCCACCACGGCAGCGCTGGCCGGCACTACAGCCGGTTGTGGATCGCAGTCGCCGCGATCGCCGCGTGGCCGGTGGCGACGCTGATCTGGTTCAGGCCGCTGGCGACGTCGCCGACCGCGTACAGGCCGGCGATCGTGGTCTGCAGATGGGCGTCGACCTCCAGGTTGGCGTCGGCGTCGCAGCGGGCGCCGAGCGCCTTCGCCAGTTCCGAGCGCACCCGCGTGCCGAGCATCGAATAGATGGTGTCGAAGCGGTGGCTGACGCCGCTGCGCATGCGCAGCGCCTCGATCTGGTCGCCGTCGAGCGCGATCTCGGCGACCGGCTCGTCGACGACGCGGATGCCGCGCTCATCCAGCAGTGCGCGCTGCGCCGGCGACAGCTCCAGCGGGCGGCCCAGGGTCAGGATCGTCAGGTCGTCGGTGAAGTGGCGGATGAAGGCCGCTTCCCGTACGCAATGGCTGCCATGGCCGATCACCGCGACCTTCTTGCCGGCCACTTCATAGCCGTCGCAGATCGGGCAGTAGCGGATCCGTCCGAGCCGGATCGCCTGGCGGATTTCCGGCATGTCCGGCTCGACGTCGGCCAGGCCCGTGGCCAGCATCAGCGTCTTCGAGCGCAGCGCGGCGCCGCCGAAGCGTGTAAGAAATTCCCCGTTTTCCAGCTTTTCCAGGCGCGTCACGGTGCCGGCGGCCGGCTGCACGCCGAAGCGCGCCGCCTGTGCGCGCAGCCGCTGCAGCAGTTCGGTGCCGGCGATCCCGTCCGGAAAGCCGGGGGTGTTGCGCGACAGCGGGATTTGCGCCGCGCGGCTGTGGCCGTCGTCGATCAGCCGCACCGAGCGGCGAAAGCGCGCCAGATAGATCGCCGCGGAGAGGCCGCCCGGTCCGCCGCCGACGATGACGCAGTCATACAGGGGAGCAGGGTTGTCCATGTCGGTTTGCAAGGGAGCGCGGCGCGCACCTGTGGCACTACGCAAGGATCGCGCCGGCTCTGCGCGCGGGTGCGCAGTGAACTAGATGCCAATAGCGGCGGTCACTCTTACTGCATCTGCGCAAATGGCGTGGCACCCGGGCGCAACGGTGGCGGCATGACGGCCGCCGCAACCGTCGGCGATGGTCCGGATTTTCCGGGCTGTTTTTTTACGCCGGCGATCTTGATTGGAGGGAACGCACATGTGGAATCGAATCGTGACGGTGGCCGCGGTCGCGGCGGCCGGGGTCTTGCTCTCGAAGAAGTACCTTAAATCGCGCGGCGCCGATACGGAATCGACGATCGAAGAATCGATCGAAGTCGAACTGCCGGTCCAGGCGGCCTACAACCAGTGGACGCAGTTCGAGGATTTTCCGAAGTTCATGGACAACGTGCGCGAGGTGCGGCAGCTGGACGACCGCCACCTGCACTGGCGCGCCGAGGTGGCCGGCAAGGAACAGGAATGGGATGCCGAAATCACCGAGCAGATTCCCGACAAGCGGATCGCCTGGCGCAGCATCAGCGGCGCGCAGAGCGCCGGCGTGGTGACCTTCCACAAGATATCGGACAGCCGCACCCGCATCATGCTGCAGATGGATTACACGCCGCGTGGCGTCGACGAAAAGATCGGCGATGCGATCGGACTGGTGCGGATGCAGGCCAGGCGCACGCTGAAGCGTTTCAAGGAATTGCTGGAAAGCCGCGGGGGCGAAACCGGTGCTTGGCGCGGCAGCGTTCCGCAGCACTGACGCGCGAATGCCGGCGACCTACTGCACCAGCGCCAGCCAGAACGGCAGCGTGGCCACCGACAGCAGCGTGCCGCCGGAGATCAGGAAGGCCACCACCGGGCCGTTGCCGCCCATGCGGGTGGCCAGCACGTAGGCGGACGATGCGGTCGGCAGCGCGCAGAACATCACCGCGATGCGCAGCTGCAGCGGCGGCAGTGC
>JBATWJ010000261.1:0-14425 GCA_049672545.1 Burkholderiaceae bacterium | reverse complement strand
GGCTGGCGCTGGTCCTGCATGATTTCTGGCACGAACGACGCTATCTGGCCGAACTGGCGGCGCATAGCGCACGCTTTTCCTTCGGTGCCCGGCGCGAATTGGCGGCGCCGGCGCAGCTGATGGTGCTGGTGATCGGCGAATCGTCGCGCTACGATCGCTGGAGCCTGAACGGCTACCTGCGCGACACCACGCCGCTGCTACGGCGGCAGCCGAACCTGATTAGCCTTTCCGACGTGGTGACACCGGTGTCGGCGACCCGGCTGTCGGTGCCGCTGATGCTGTCGCGCAAGCCGGCGACGCAGAGCCTGGAGGCGGGCTTCGCCGAAAAATCGGCGCTGACCGCCTACCGCGAAGCCGGCTTCAAGACCTGGTGGCTATCGAACCAGATGTCGTTCGGCAAGTTCGACACGCCGGTCTCGGTGTACGCGAACGAAGCCGACGTCGTCCGCTTCCTGAACCACGGCGACGCCCGCAACAGTGCCAGCCACGACGCGGTGCTGCTGCCGGCGCTGGCGCGCGCGCTGGCCGACCCGGCGCCGAACAAGCTGATCGTGCTGCACACGCTCGGCAGCCACTGGAACTACAGCCGCCGCTATCCCGCCCCCTACGACCGCTGGCAGCCGTCGCTGGCCGGCGTCGCCCATCCGGCGGTCACCGATCCGGCGCTGAAGACGGCGCTGAACAACAGCTACGACAACACGATCCTGTACACCGACTGGCTGCTGGCGCAGATCATCGACCAGTTGGCGGCGACGCGCCTGCCGGCGGCGATGATCTACGTATCCGACCATGGCCAGACGCTGTACGACGGCAGCTGCACGCTGGCCTTCCATGGCCACAATACGCAGTACGAATTCCACGTGCCGGCGCTGGTCTGGCATTCGGACGCCTGGGGCGCCGCCTATCCGGTCAAGCTGGCGCAGCTGCGGCGCCACCGCGACGCGCCGCTGTCGACCGAAAACGTGTTCCATTCGCTGCTCGATGCCGCCGCCATCCGCTATCCGGACGAGCGGCTGGAATGGAGCCTCTTCAGCGCGCAATGGCGTCCGCACCGGCGCTATGTCGACAGCTACGGCTGGGCCGACTACGACCACGCGCGGCTGCGCGGCGACTGTCGCGAAGTGATCGACCGCGGCACGCCGCTGGCGCGTCGGCGCTGAGAAGGACCGCCTGCAACAAGAGGCGCCATTCCGGAATTCCTGGGGAGTATGTGATCAAACTGGCCGATTCACGCGCGGCATACGATGATATGCGCCGGAGTATCCTGCCATCGTCGGTTTGAAATCCCCGATCCGCACCGGCATCAGCAAGCGTTGCAGGAGTATGCATAAAATCTGACCGTATTACGCCCGATATAGACCGCACATGCAGGGAGTATCCGCCGCGCAACCGCGGCCACGGCAGACTGTGCAAGCGATCCGCCGCTACGCCAGCAGTCGGCGGGGCTCAAAAAAAAAACGGCGCCGGAAATTCCGGCGCCGTTTGCCACGACGGTGGCGACCGCTCAGGACCGCGTCAGGATGCTTCGCCGTCCGGCGAGCCCAGCGTTTCCGAATGCACTTCCGCCTCGGCCGCCTGCGCCTGCCGCTCCGCGTCCAGCAGCGCGGCGCGTTCTTCGGCTTCCCACGCATCCTTTTCCTTGCGCGCGCGGTGGAAGGCCAGGCCAGTGCCAGCCGGAATCAGGCGGCCGACGATGACGTTTTCCTTCAGACCGCGCAAGCCATCCTTCTTGCCCATGATGGCCGCTTCAGTCAGCACGCGCGTGGTTTCCTGGAACGATGCCGCCGAGATGAAGGAATCGGTCGACAGCGAGGCCTTGGTAATGCCCAGCAGCACGTTTTCGTAAGTCGCCGGAATCTTGCCTTCGGCGGTCACGCGGTCGTTCTCGTCCAGCAGTTCGGAGCGCTCGACCTGCTCGCCGGTGATGTAGTTGGCATCGCCCGGATCGACCACCTGCACGCGGCGCAGCATCTGGCGCACGATCACTTCGATGTGCTTGTCGTTGATCTTCACGCCCTGCAGACGGTAGACGTCCTGTACTTCGTCGACGATGTAGCGCGCCAGCGCCTCGATGCCCAACAGGCGCAGGATGTCCTGCGGATCGGCCGGGCCGTCGACGATCATTTCGCCCTTGTTCACCACCTGGCCGTCGTGCACCAGCACCTGCTTGTCCTTGGTGATCAGGAACTCGTGCTTCTGGCCGTCCATGTCGGTGATTTCCAGGCGCTGCTTGCCCTTGGTTTCCTTGCCGAACGCCACCGTGCCGGTGACTTCCGCCAGCATGCCGGCATCCTTCGGCGAACGCGCCTCGAACAGTTCGGCCACGCGCGGCAGACCGCCGGTAATGTCGCGGGTCTTCTGCGATTCGGTCGGGATGCGCGCCAGCACTTCGCCAGCGGTCACCTGCTGGCCGTCCTTGACGGTGATCAGCGCGCCGACCTGGAAGCCGATCGTCACCGCATGCTCGGTACCGGCGATCTTCACTTCCGCGCCCTGCTCGTTCAGCAACTTGACCTGCGGGCGCATCGACTTCGACGACGAACTGCGACGCTTGGCGTCGATCACCACCAGCGTCGACAGGCCGGTCACTTCATCGACCTGGCGCGCCACGGTCACGCCTTCCTCGACGTTCTCGAAGCGCACGGTGCCGGCGTACTCGGTGATCACCGGGCGCGTCAGCGGATCCCAGGTGGCCAGCATGGTGCCGGCCTTGATCGCCAGACCATCCTTGACGATCAGCGTAGCGCCGTACGGCACCTTGTGACGTTCGCGCTCGCGGCCGTGGTCGTCGGTGATCAGCACTTCGCCGGAACGCGAAATGACGATCTGCTCGCCCTTGCCGTTGGTCAGGTAGCGCATCGTCGCCGAGAAGCGTGCGGTGCCGTTCGACTTGGCTTCAACGCCTGACGCGACCGCCGCGCGCGACGCCGCGCCGCCGATATGGAAGGTCCGCATCGTCAGCTGCGTACCCGGTTCGCCGATCGACTGCGCCGCCACCACGCCGACCGCTTCGCCGGTATTGACCAGCGAGCCGCGGCCGAGATCGCGGCCGTAGCACTTGGCGCACAGGCCGTAGCGGGTGTCGCAGGTCAGCGGCGTGCGCACCTTCACTTCGTCGACGCCGATGCGCTCGATTTCCTCGACCGCGTCTTCATCCAGCAGCGTGCCGGCCTCGAACGCGGTTTCCTGCGTTTCCGGGTTGACGACGTCGACCGCGGCGACGCGGCCGAGGATGCGGTCGCGCAGCGCCTCGATCACTTCACCGCCTTCGACCAGCGCCTTCATCGAGGCGCCGTTGGTGGTGCCGCAATCGTCCTCGGTCACCACCAGGTCCTGCGTGACGTCGACCAGACGGCGCGTCAGGTAGCCGGAGTTGGCGGTCTTCAGCGCGGTGTCGGCCAGACCCTTGCGGGCGCCGTGCGTCGAGATGAAGTACTGCAGCACGTTCAGGCCTTCGCGGAAGTTCGCGGTGATCGGCGTTTCGATGATCGAGCCGTCCGGCTTGGCCATCAGGCCGCGCATGCCGGCCAGCTGGCGGATCTGCGCGGCCGAGCCGCGCGCGCCGGAGTCGGCCATCATGTAGATCGCGTTGAACGATTCCTGCATGGTCTTGGTGCCGTCGCGCTTGGTCACTTCCTCGACCTTCAGCTGCTCCATCATCGCCTTGCCGACTTCGTCGCCGGTCTTGCCCCAGATGTCGACCACCTTGTTGTAGCGTTCGCCGGCGGTCACCAGGCCCGATGCGTACTGCTGCTCGATCTGCTTGACTTCGTGCTCGGCGGCGGCGATCAGCTTGGCCTTCTGCGGCGGTACCAGCATGTCGTCGACGCAGATCGAGATGCCGGCGCGGGTCGCCAGCCGGAAGCCGGACTGCATCAGCTTGTCGGCGAACACGACGGTGGCGCGCAGGCCGCACTTGCGGAACGAGATGTTGATCAGCTTCGAGATTTCCTTCTTCTTCAGCGCCTTGTTCAGCACCGAGAACGGCAGTCCCTTGGGCAGGATTTCCGACAGGATGGCGCGGCCGACCGTGGTTTCATAGCGGTTGACGGCCTTCACGAACTCGCCCGGCGCGTCGCCCTTCAGGTACTCGGTGATGCGCACCGTGACGCGGGTCGACAGCTCGACTTCCTTGTTGTCGTAGGCGCGGATCACTTCCGACACGTCCGGGAACATCATGCCTTCGCCCTTGGCATTGATCGCCTCGCGGGTCGCGTAGTACAGGCCCAGCACGATGTCCTGCGACGGCACGATCGACGGTTCGCCGTTGGACGGGAACAGGATGTTGTTGGAAGCCAGCATCAGCGTGCGCGCTTCCATCTGCGCCTCGATCGACAGCGGCACGTGGACCGCCATCTGGTCGCCGTCGAAGTCGGCGTTGAACGCCGCGCAGACCAGCGGATGCAGCTGGATCGCCTTGCCTTCGATCAGCACCGGCTCGAACGCCTGGATGCCCAGGCGGTGCAGCGTCGGCGCGCGGTTCAGCATCACCGGATGTTCGCGGATCACTTCTTCCAGGATGTCCCACACCACCGGCTCCTGGATTTCGACCAGCTTCTTGGCGGCCTTGATCGTGGTTGCCAGACCCATCAGTTCCAGCTTGTTGAAGATGAACGGCTTGAACAGTTCCAGCGCCATCAGCTTCGGCAGGCCGCACTGATGGAGTTTTAGTTGCGGACCAACCACGATCACCGAACGGCCGGAGTAGTCGACGCGCTTGCCCAGCAAGTTCTGGCGGAAGCGGCCGCCCTTGCCCTTGATCATTTCGGCCAGCGACTTCAGCGGGCGCTTGTTGGCGCCGGTCATCGCCTTGCCGCGGCGGCCGTTGTCGAGCAGCGAGTCCACTGCCTCTTGCAGCATGCGCTTTTCGTTGCGCGTGATGATTTCCGGCGCGCGCAATTCCATCAGCCGCTTCAGGCGGTTGTTGCGGTTGATCACACGGCGGTACAGGTCGTTCAAGTCGGAGGTCGCGAAGCGGCCGCCGTCCAGCGGCACCAGCGGACGCAGTTCCGGCGGCAGCACCGGCAGCACTTCCATGATCATCCAGTCCGGCTTGATGCCGGAACGCTGGAACGCTTCCAGCACCTTCAGGCGCTTCGCGTACTTCTTGATCTTGGCTTCGGACTTGGATTCCTTCAGCTCGGTGCGCAGCGTTTCCGCTTCGCGGTCGATGTCGATCGAGCGCAGCAGTTCGCGGATACCCTCGGCACCCATGAAGGCGGTGAATTCGTCGCCGTATTCCTCGTACTTGGCGGCATAGTCGTCTTCCGACATGATCTGGCACTTCTTCAGCGGCGTCATGCCCGGATCGGTGACGACGTAGGCTTCGAAGTACAGCACGCGCTCGATGTCGCGCAGCGTCATGTCGAGCACCATGCCCAGGCGCGACGGCAGCGACTTCAGGAACCAGATGTGCGCGGTCGGCGAGGCCAGCTCGATGTGGCCCATGCGTTCGCGGCGCACCTTGGCCAGCGTGACTTCGACGCCGCACTTCTCGCAGATCACGCCACGGTGCTTCAGGCGCTTGTACTTGCCGCACAGGCACTCGTAGTCCTTGATCGGGCCGAAGATCTTGGCGCAGAACAGACCGTCACGCTCCGGCTTGAAGGTGCGGTAGTTGATGGTTTCCGGCTTCTTGACTTCGCCGTAGGACCAGGAACGGATTTTTTCCGGCGACGCGAGGCCGATCTTGATCGCGTCGAACTGTTCGTTTTGCTGAACTTGCTTGAATAGATCGAGCAGTGCTTTCATTTCTATCACTCCAATGTGGCGTGAATGACACCTGACAATGTGGGATCGGCGAACCGCTTCTACCCTGTTCGTATCGCCGGGAGAGCCCTGCGCCATCGTGTGGCGAGAGTTCCGGCGCTACCGGGAGCGATGACCGCACCCACGCTGCCGAATACCGTTTGCCCGCCGGCCTGCCGGCGGGCCCCTGCTGCTTAATCCCTCTCGAGATCGATATCGATGCCGAGCGAGCGGATTTCCTTCACCAGCACGTTGAAGGACTCCGGCATGCCGGCGTCGATCACGTGGTCGCCCTTGACCAGGTTTTCGTACACCTTGGTACGGCCGTTGACGTCGTCCGACTTCACGGTCAGCATTTCCTGCAGCACGTAGGAGGCGCCGTAGGCTTCCAGCGCCCAGACTTCCATTTCGCCGAAGCGCTGGCCGCCGAACTGCGCCTTGCCGCCCAGCGGCTGCTGGGTGACCAGCGAGTACGGGCCGGTCGAACGCGCATGCATCTTGTCGTCGACCAGATGGTGCAGCTTCAGGAAGTGCATGTAACCGACCGTGACCGGGCGCTCGAAGGCTTCGCCGGTGCGGCCGTCGTACATCGTCACCTGGTTCTTCGATGGGGTCATGCCGAGCTGCTTGGCGATCGGGTCCGGGTAGGCCAGGTCGAGCATGTGACGGATTTCTTCCTCATCGGCGCCATCGAACACCGGCGTCGCGAACGGCACGCCCTGCTTCAGGTTGCTGGCCAGCTCCAGCACTTCCTCGTCGTTCAGGCCATCCACTTCTTCCGACTTGCCGGATTCGTTGTAGATCGTCTTCAGGAACTTGCGCAGCTCGGCCGCCTTGGCTTGCGCCTTCAGCATTTCACCGATACGCAGACCGAGGCCCTTGGCCGCCCAGCCGAGGTGGACTTCCAGCACCTGGCCGACGTTCATGCGCGACGGCACGCCGAGCGGGTTCAGCACGATGTCGGCCGGAGTACCGTCCGCCATGTACGGCATGTCCTCGACCGGCAGGATGCGCGACACCACGCCCTTGTTGCCGTGGCGGCCGGCCATCTTGTCGCCCGGCTGCAGGCGGCGCTTGACGGCCAGGTAGACCTTGACCATCTTCTGCACGCCCGGCGGCAGTTCGTCGCCCTGCGTCAGCTTCTTGCGCTTTTCCTCGAACGCGAGATCGAACTGGTGGCGCTTCTCGGCGATCGATTCCTTGATCGCTTCCAGCGCGCCGGCGATGGCGTCGTCCGCCGGCCGGATATCGAACCAGTGATAGCGATCCAGATCGGCCAGGTATTCCTTGGTGATCTTGCTGCCCTTGGCCAGACGCTTCGGACCGCCGTTGACGACCTTGCCGATCAGCATCTTTTCCAGACGCTGGAAGGCGTCGCCCTCGACGATGCGCAGCTGGTCGTTCAGGTCCAGCCGGTAGCGCTTCAGTTCGTCGTCGATGATCTGCTGGGCGCGCTTGTCGCGCTGGATGCCTTCGCGGGTGAACACCTGGACGTCGATCACGGTGCCGACCATGCCGGACGGCACGCGCAGCGAGGTGTCCTTCACGTCGGACGCCTTTTCACCGAAGATCGCGCGCAGCAGCTTTTCTTCCGGCGTCAGCTGAGTTTCACCCTTCGGAGTCACCTTGCCGACCAGCGTATCGCCGGCCTCGACTTCGGCGCCGATGTAGACGATGCCGGATTCGTCCAGCCGCGCCAGCTGGTTTTCCGCCAGGTTCGAGATGTCGCGCGTGATTTCTTCCGCACCCAGCTTGGTGTCGCGCGCGACCACCGACAATTCCTCGATGTGAATCGAGGTGTAGCGGTCGTCGGCCACCACCTTCTCGGAAATCAGGATCGAATCCTCGAAGTTGTAGCCGTTCCACGGCATGAACGCGACCAGCATGTTCTGGCCCAGCGCCAGTTCGCCGAGGTCGGTCGACGCGCCGTCGGCGATCACGTCGCCGCGGGCGACGCGGTCGCCGACCTGCACGATCGGCCGCTGGTTGATGTTGGTGTTCTGGTTGGAACGGGTGTACTTGATCAGGTTGTAGATGTCGACGCCGACTTCGCCAGCCGCCGCTTCGTCGTCATTGACACGGATCACCACGCGGCCGGCGTCGATGTAGTCGACCACGCCGCCGCGCAGCGCCTGCACCGTGGTGCCGGAGTCGACCGCCACCGTGCGCTCGATGCCGGTGCCGACCAACGCCTTTTCCGGGCGCAGGCAGGGTACCGCCTGGCGCTGCATGTTGGCGCCCATCAGCGCGCGGTTGGCGTCATCGTGCTCGAGGAACGGGATCAGCGATGCCGCCACCGATACCACCTGGCCCGGCGCCACGTCCATGTACTGCACGCGTTCCGGCGACACCAGGATGGTTTCGCCGGCTTCACGCGCCGACACCAGTTCGTCCGACAGCGTGCCGCTCTTGTCGATGGTGGCGTTGGCCTGGGCGATGATGTAGCGGCCTTCCTCGATCGCCGACAGGTAGTCGATCTGGTCGGTGACCTTGCTGTTTTCGACCTTGCGGTACGGCGTTTCCAGGAAGCCGTACTCGTTCAGGCGCGCATACAGCGCCAGCGAATTGATCAGGCCGATGTTCGGGCCTTCCGGCGTTTCGATCGGGCACACACGGCCATAGTGGGTCGGATGGACGTCGCGCACCTCGAAGCCGGCGCGCTCGCGCGTCAGGCCGCCCGGGCCCAGCGCCGAGACGCGGCGCTTGTGGGTGATTTCGGACAGCGGATTGGTCTGGTCCATGAACTGCGACAGCTGCGAGGAGCCGAAGAATTCGCGGATCGCGGCCGAGATCGGCTTGGAATTGATCAGGTCGTGCGGCATCAGGTTGTCCGCCTCGGCCTGGCCGAGGCGCTCCTTGACCGCGCGCTCGACGCGCACCAGGCCGGCGCGGAACTGGTTTTCCGCCAGTTCGCCGACGCAGCGCACGCGGCGGTTGCCGAGGTGGTCAATGTCGTCGACTTCGCCGCGACCGTTGCGCAGCTCGACCAGAATCTTGATCACCGCGAGCACGTCTTCGTCCGACAGCGTCATCGGCCCGGTCAGTTCGTCGCGGCCGACACGGCGGTTGAATTTCATGCGGCCGACCGCCGACAGGTCGTAGCGCTCGGCGTTGTAGAACAGGCCGTTGAACAAGGCTTCCACCGATTCCTCGGTCGGCGGTTCGCCCGGACGCATCATGCGGTAGATCGCGACCCGCGCCGCCATCTGATCGGCGGTGTCGTCGGTGCGCAAGGTTTGCGAAATGTAGGCGCCCTGGTCCAGGTCGTTGGTATACAGCGTCTGGATTTCAGCGATCTCGGCTTCGCGCAGGCGCGCCAGCAATTCCTCGGTCAGTTCGTCGTTGGCATTGGCCACCACTTCGCCGGTATCCGGATTGACGATGTTCTTCGCCAGCACGCGGCCCAGCAGGTAGTCTTCCGGCACGGAAATCTTCTTGATGCCGGCGGCGTCGATGTCGCGCACGTGCTTGGCGTTGATGCGCTTGTCCTTGGCCACCAGCACCTTGCCGCTCTTGTCGGTGATGTCGAAGCGCGCGACTTCGCCGCGCAGGCGTTCGGCGACGAATTCCATTTCGGCGCCTTCCGCGTGCAGCGTAAAATTGTCGAACACGAAGAAGTTGGCGAGAATCTGCTCGACCGTCATGCCGATCGCCTTCAGCAGGATCGTCACCGGCATCTTGCGGCGGCGGTCGACGCGGAAGAACAGGATGTCCTTCGGATCGAATTCGAAGTCGAGCCAGGAGCCACGGTACGGAATGATGCGTGCCGAGAACAGCAGCTTGCCGGACGAATGGGTCTTGCCGCGGTCGTGTTCGAAGAACACGCCCGGCGAGCGGTGCAACTGCGATACGATGACGCGCTCGGTGCCGTTGATCACGAACGAGCCGGTGGTCGTCATCAGCGGCAGTTCGCCCATGTAGACTTCCTGTTCCTTCATTTCCTTGACCACCGGCTTGGTCGGCGATTCCTTGTCGAGGATCACCAGGCGCACCTTGGCGCGCAGCGGCGACGCATAGGTCAGGCCGCGCTGCTGGCACTCCTTGACGTCGAACGGCGGCGTGCCAAGCACGTAGGACAGGAATTCGAGACGCGCAAAACCATTGTGCGAGACGATCGGGAAAATCGACGTAAACGCCGACTGCAAACCTTCGTTCTTGCGTTCCGACGGCGCCTTGTCCTGCTGCAGGAAGCTCAGATAGGAGTCGAGCTGGGTGGCCAACAGAAACGGAACCTGATGAACGTTGGCACGCTTCGCAAAGGATTTGCGAATGCGCTTTTTCTCGGTGAATGAGTATTGCATGGACACTCCGTGAGTGACTGGAAGGATGGAGGATTCAGGCTTCGGCAAGGACCACGGGACGCCGGGCGGCGGCGGATCCGGAAAACCTCAAGTCTCGACCCTTTCTAAGGGAATGGAGGACTGTTCGCAAAGCCGGACAGCCGACCGGAAAAGCAGTGAATACGAGCAAACAACGGAAACGACAAAGGAGTCAAAGCCGAACCTGGTGTTTCACAGGCTCCGCACTTTGACTCCGGCAGTGCAATTCGCCGCAGCGAAGCAGAAATTACTTCAGTTCAGCCTTCGCGCCAGCATCTTCCAGCTTCTTCTTGGCGGCTTCGGCATCGGCCTTGGCCACGCCTTCCTTGACCGGCTTCGGTGCGCCGTCGACCAGATCCTTGGCTTCCTTCAGACCGAGGCCGGTGATTTCGCGAACCGCCTTGATCACGCCGACCTTGTTGGCGCCGACTTCGGCCAGCACCACGGTGAATTCGGTCTGCTCTTCAACTGCAGCAGCCGCGCCGCCGGCGCCGCCGGCCGGACCGGCGACAGCCATTGCCGCAGCCGAAACGCCGAACTTTTCTTCGAACGCCTTGACCAGGTCGTTCAAGTCCATTACCGACATCGCACCTACGGCTTCCAGAATGTCGTCTTTGCTGATTGCCATTTAAAACTCCTGACTTGTGGGAGAACGATAAGGCTGGGCCTTACCTTTGCTCGATACAAAAATTGATGATGATCACATCTGATCGGTATTGACGCCTGCAGGCACCCAAACCGGCGGCGAATGACTCGCCGCCAGTATTCAGGCTGTCGCTTCGGCCGCAGCCGGAGCGCCCGCTTCCTTCTGGGCTGCCAGCGCTGCCATTGCCCGGGCGAATCCGGAAACCGGAGCCTGCATCATGCCCAGCAACTGGGCCAGCAGAACTTCGCGGCTCGGAATGCTGGCCAATGCGGCGACTGCCGCCTTGTCCAGCTTCTTGCCCGAGTAATTCCCCGCCTTGACGACCAGCTTGTCGTTGGTTTTGGCAAAGTCACTGAGGACTTTTGCGGCCGCCACGGCATCGTCCGAGATCGAGTAGATCAGCGGGCCGGTCATTTCGGAAGCGAGGTCGGCGAACGCAGTGCCTTCGACCGCGCGCCGTGCCAACGTGTTTTTCAACACGCGCAGGTACACGCCTTCGGCACGCGCTTTCGCGCGCAGTTGCGTCAAGTGACCAACCTGGATGCCACGATATTCGGCCACGACGATCGTCTGCGCAGTTGCCACTTTTGCGGAGACTTCGGCGACGACGGCCTTTTTGTCATTCAGATTGAGACTCAAGATCAACCTCCAAAAATGATGCTCGGCGACAACATGGTCATGACGGCCACTTGCCTCGCATCGGTTCGAACACGGCGTCCGAAGTTAGGAGTTCAGGTGCCGGCACGATGCCCTGTGCACAGCGTCGAGACCACAAAACTTGTTCGGGTACACCATCTGCGTTGGGTGCCGACAAATGTCTTTGCCGGCGTTTTAACCCGTGCCTGTACGCTACCTGTGCACACGAGCCCAACGGTCTTTGATTGCCTGAACCGTGCGCCCTGCCGATTCGGAACACGATGCCGTAAAGCCTCTTGCCCCGCGATCGGCCGGACGACCGGTCCAGCCCAAAGAATCGCCCCATGCCTGCCGCACGGGGACTTGAACCTTGCGGGACGCAGCGGTTGACCGCTGCACCCCTCGTTACGTTTAAGCGACCAGGCTGGCCTGGTCGACCCGGATGCCGGCGCCCATGGTGGACGACAGTGAGACCTTGCGCAGATACACGCCCTTGCTGCTGGCCGGCTTGGCCTTGTTCAGAGCTTCGATCAGCGCCATCAGATTGCTCTTCAGCTCGGCGTCCGAGAAGGACTTGCGGCCGATCGTCGCGTGGATGATGCCGGCCTTGTCGGTACGGTACTGCACTTGCCCGGCCTTGGCGTTCTTGACCGCGGTCGCCACATCCGGCGTCACGGTGCCGACCTTCGGGTTCGGCATCAAACCGCGCGGGCCGAGGATCTGGCCCAGGGTACCGACGATGCGCATGGTGTCCGGCGAGGCGATCACGATGTCGAACGGCATATCGCCGCCCTTGATGCGCTCGGCCAGATCTTCCATGCCGACGATGTCGGCGCCGGCCGCCTTGGCCTGCTCCGCCTTGTCGCCGGAAGCGAACACGGCAACCCGCACCGTCTTGCCGGTACCGGCCGGCAGTACGACGGAACCGCGCACGACCTGATCCGACTTCTTGGCATCGACACCCAGTTGAACCGACACGTCGATCGATTCATTGAACTTGGCAGTGGCGCATTCCTTGATCAGGGCTACGGCATTGTCGAACGGATAGGTCTTGGTGCGATCGACCTTCGCCTTGATTGCTTTTACGCGTTTGGACAACTTGGCCATTACAAACCCTCCACCGTGATGCCAATGGAACGCGCGGAACCGGCAACGGTACGCACTGCCGCATCCATGTCGGCTGCCGTCAGATCCGGCATCTTCAGTTTGGCGATTTCTTCCGCCTGCGCGCGTGTCAGCGAACCGACCTTGTCGGTATGCGGCTTCGCCGAACCCTTTTGAATCGCCGCCGCTTTCTTGATCAGATAGGTCGCCGGCGGCGTCTTCATCACGAACGTGAAGGACTTGTCCGCGAACGCGGTGATCACCACCGGAATCGGCATACCGGCTTCCATACCCTGAGTCTGGGCGTTGAACGCCTTGCAGAATTCCATGATATTCAGACCGCGCTGGCCCAGGGCCGGACCGATCGGGGGGGAGGGATTCGCTTTACCAGCCGGCACCTGCAGCTTGATAAAGCCAACGATTTTCTTTGCCATGATGGCTCCTGTGAGTGAGTATTAACGCCCGTTGGCTTGCGCTACTGGGGCTCCTCTTGCCGGATTTCGAAACGACGCTCCGGATGACGCCTGCTGCAAAATTGATCGCTGGAATCGCCGGCAAGCGCCAGCGACGGCCGGGCACTCTCGCCAGCCGCCTATACCTTTTCGACTTGCCCGAATTCCAGCTCGACCGGAGTGGCCCGGCCAAAAATCGTGACCGAAACGCGCACGCGCGACTTTTCGTAATTGACTTCCTCGACGTTGCCATTGAAATCGGTAAACGGACCGTCCTTGATGCGGACCAGCTCACCCACTTCGTACAGCACTTTCGGACGCGGCTTTTCAACGCCTTCCTGCATCTGCTGCATGATCTTTTCGACTTCATGCGGCGGGATCGGGGTCGGCTTGTTGGACTTGCCGCCAATGAAACCGGTAACCTTGCCGGTGTTCTTCACCAGGTGCCAGGTTTCGTCGGTCATTTCCATCTCGACCAACACATAGCCGGGAAAGAAGCGCCGCTCGGTAACCGCCTTTTGACCATTGCGCACTTCGACCACTTCCTCGGTCGGCACCAGAATCTGGCCGAATTGTTCCTGCATGCCAGCGCGCTCGATACGCTCCTTCAGGGCACGCATCACACTCTTTTCCATTCCAGAATAGGCATGCACCACATACCAGCGCTTTTTGCCCGCGGCGCTCGCGCCCGGCACATCGCCTTGCGGGTTTTCACTCATTATCTTTTCCAGCCTAAAATCAGGTCGTAAAAAACGAACTCCAGCAGCTTGTCGGTGCCCCAGAGGAAAATCGCCATCGCCAGCACGAAGGCAAAGACGACCGCAGTGACTTGCAGCGCATTCTTGCGCGAAGGCCACACCACCTTGCGGGTTTCACGGATGGATTCCCGGGCAAAATCGATGAAGCCGCGCCCCTGGCTCGAAGTCCAAGCCAAAATGACGGCAACCACCAGGCCGGCGACCAGCGCGCCGGCGCGCACCGCGCCCGATTTATTCGAAAGGAAATAAAAACCGACGACGCCCGCAACCGCAGCCAGAACCGCCAGCCCGATCTTGACCTTGTCGCCCGCGGTGCTGACGGTTTGTACGGAGTGATTGGACATACACTTTTACTTTCGGTGCCCGACACCTGAATCGGTGGCAGGGACGGAGGGCATCGAACCCCCAACCTTCGGTTTTGGAGACCGACGCTCTGCCAATTGAGCTACGTCCCTACGTTAACCTGTTTGAGCGGTACTGCAACGCAGATAACGGCGACGCCGTGAAACGTCGCCGCATCTGCGAACACTTCCAATTACTCGATGATCTTCGCCACCACGCCGGCGCCGACGGTACGACCGCCTTCGCGGATGGCGAAGCGCAGACCTTCTTCCATCGCGATCGGGTTGATCAGTTGCACCGTGATCGACACGTTGTCACCCGGCATCACCATTTCCTTGTCCTTCGGCAGTTCGATCGAGCCGGTGACGTCGGTGGTACGGAAATAGAACTGCGGCCGGTAGTTGTTGAAAAACGGCGTGT
>JBATWJ010000260.1:0-1635 GCA_049672545.1 Burkholderiaceae bacterium | reverse complement strand
CAGCAGCGGCTCGCGGCAATGCGCGCGCAAGCCTTGCCCGAGGATAGTGGTGACGTCGTCGTGCAGCAGGCCGGCGTCCAGCAGTTCGCGCAGCACGAAGCCGGTGCCGCCGGCGGCATGGAAATGGTTGACGTCGGCGTCGCCGTTCGGATAGATACGCGCCAGCAGCGGCACCACCGCCGACAGCCGGTCGAAATCGTCCCAATCGATGACGATACCGGCCGCGCGCGCGATCGCCACCAGGTGCAGCGTGTGGTTGGTGGAGCCGCCGGTGGTCAGGAGCGCGACGATCGCATTGACGATCGCCTTTTCGTCGACCACGCGCCCGACCGGCAGGTAGTTGTCGCCCTGGTCGGTGATTTCGGTCGCGCGCCGGGCGGCGGCGGCGGTCAGCGCGTCGCGCAGCGGCGTGTTCGGATTGATGAAGGCGGCGCCCGGCAAATGCAGGCCCATCGCCTCCATCAGCATCTGGTTGCTGTTGGCGGTGCCATAGAAGGTGCAAGTGCCGGGCGCGTGGTAGGACTGCGACTCGGACTCCAGCAACTCGTCGCGACCGACCTTGCCTTCCGCGTACAGCTGGCGCACCGCCGCCTTTTTCTTGTTGGCGATGCCGGAAGTCATCGGTCCGGCCGGCACGAATACCGCCGGCAGGTGGCCGAAGTGCAGCGCGCCGATCAACAGGCCCGGCACGATCTTGTCGCAGATGCCGAGGAACAATGCGGCGTCGTACATGTTGTGCGACAGCGCCACCGCGGTCGCCATCGCGATCGTGTCGCGTGAGAACAGCGACAGCTCCATGCCGAGCTGGCCCTGGGTGATGCCGTCGCACATCGCCGGTACGCCGCCGGCAAACTGGGCGACGCCGCCGGCACCGCGCACCGCTTCCTTGATGATTTGCGGAAACCGTTCATACGGCTGGTGCGCCGACAGCATGTCGTTGTAGGCGGAAACGATGGCGACCGACACGCTGCGCTGCTGCTTCAGGCGCAGCTTGTCGTTTTCCGGAAACGACGCGAAGCCATGCGCCAGATTGGTGCAGGACAAGGAACCGCGCTGCACCCCCTGGCGCCGCGCCTGTTCCAGCCGCCATAGATAGGCACTGCGGTAAGGCTGGCTGCGCTCGACGATGCGGCGGGTGACCTCCTGCACGATGCGGTGGACGGGCATGGCCGACTCCTCGGACGGAAACTGGATTGAAATTTTACTACACGAAGGGTATCGAACGAAGCGGGTAACAGCCGTGCAGCTTCCATTTCCACAAAGAAAATCGGGTTGATGGAGATCCAGATTACTCTAAGGGAACCATCTTTTTCTATGCGAACGTTTATGTAGTGAAATTACAGAAAATTCCGGTATAGTTGCCAATCATCTCATTTTCCTTTCCCGCCACCCCGACATGCAGTCTTCCGACCTCACCGCCGGCGCCGAATTCGAAGCCTTGCAAAGCCACCTGGAACAGGCGCGGCACTGGCAGATGCCGCAGCTGTTCGCGCAGGATCCACAGCGGTTCGCGCGCTTTTCAGTGGAAGCCGCCGGCCTGTTCCTCGACTATTCGAAGAACCGGCTCGACGCGCGCACGCTGGAACTGCTGCTGGCGCTGGCGCGCGCGCGCGGCGTCGAGGCGCGGCGCGATGC
>JBATWJ010000259.1:0-4093 GCA_049672545.1 Burkholderiaceae bacterium | reverse complement strand
GCCCGCGGCCATCGGCGATGCCGCCAGCGGCAATTACCGGCAACGGCGCCACGCTGTCGACCACGGCGGGCACCAGCGGCAAGGTTGCGCGCACCGCTCCGTGGCCGCCACCCTCGGCACCTTGCGCCACGATCAGGTCGGCGCCCGCTTCCTGGGCCAGCCGTGCGCCGGCGATATCTTGCACTTGGCAGATCAACTTGCAGCCGGTGTCCTTGATCGCTGCCGCAAAGCGGCGCGGATCGCCGAACGACAACATCACGGCGTGCGGCTGAAACTCCAGCACGTAGCGTAGCAACTCATCGTCGGCCGCCCAGGTAATCAGGCCGACACCCCACGGCCGTTCGGTTTCGGCGCGCACCAGCGCCAGTTCGCGCTGCAGCCAATCGCGGTTGCCGTAGCCGCCACCCACCAGGCCGAGTGCGCCGGCATTCGATACCGCTGCCGCCAGGCGTCCGCCCGCCACGCCGGCCATTGGCGCCAGCACCAGCGGGTATTGCAGCCCGAACAAGGCAGTGAGCGAGGTCGCGATCATGAGGGCTCCTTAAGAGTTGTTGTTGCGCTGGCCGCGCGTGCTGCCAGGCGGGTATCCCATTTGTTCTTTATACACCGAGCCGACACACAGGCACCGGCTGGCCGTGCCTGGCGCCAGTGCCTGTTACCGATCAAAACTCTGCGCGAAAGGGAGTATGAGCAAAATACGGACGTATTTTGTCCGAAAGAGAGCGCTTGATAGGGGAGTATTGGTCTGGCAATCCTGCAACGACGTCGATTTGGGCGACGCGTCAGCGGCGATACGCAGCGACTCGCTGGTGGTAGGCCGCGATGCTCCATGCGCAGCAGAAGTCTGGCGCGTGGCGGGTCGTGATCAGCCATCGAGCAAGGCCGCGGCGACAGCGCGCATCGGGTCGCGCGCTCCGTCTACAGCCGCGATGCGCTGATCTTGCCGCTGCGGACCCGTTTGATGGCGGGTAGCCGCAGCAGCTACGAGACTGTTGCCAGCGCGGCGCAATCGGGCGGCCGGCGGCCACCCGGGACTGACCAGTAGTGGCCGTTATACAGCGCAAGCGGCGATCATGACAGCGATGGACTGGTACGAGCTTGCCGGTTCGCAACCGGTGCTGCGGTGCCGAGGCGCGTGGGCTGACGCCTGTCCTGCTCGCGGCGCCCTTCGGCGGCCACTTCCAGCAGCCGGTCGCCGTGCCAGTCCTTGACCCGGGTCGGCAGGCCCAGCCGTGCGAGCAGAGCCAGGAAGGGCTGCGGATCGAGTTGCTCGACGTTTGCCATGCAGCCGATATCCCACGGACCGTCGGCGATCAGCATCGCCGCCGCCACCGCCGGCACGCCGGCGGTATACGAAATCGCCTGGCTGCCGACTTCGCGGAACGAGGCTTCATGGTCGCAGATGTTGTAGATCAGCACTTCGCGCTCGCGGCCATCCTGGACGCCGCGCACCAGGTTGCCGATGCAGGTCTTGCCGGCATAGTCCGGAGCCAGCGAAGCGGGGTCGGGCAGCACCGCCTTGACCACTTTCAGCGGCACCACTTCCAGGCCCTCGGCGGTGCGCACCGGCTTTTCGGACAGCAGGCCGAGGTTTTTCAGCACGGTGAACACGTTGATGTAGTGGTCGCCAAAACCCATCCAGAAGCGGATGTTGGGCACGTCCAGGTGGCGCGACAGCGAATGCAATTCGTCATGCCCGGTCAGGTAGGTGGTCGAACGCCCGACCACCGGCAAATCCCATTCCTGGCGCCGCTCGAACATCTTGTTGGCCTGCCATTGCCCTTGCTGCCAGGACCAGACGGTCGACGTGAATTCGCGGAAGTTGATTTCCGGGTCGAAGTTGGTGGCGAAGTAGCGGCCGTGGCTGCCGGCATTGACGTCGATGATGTCGATCGAATCGACCCGGTCGAACCAGGTATCGACCGCATAGCGGGCATAGGCGTTGACCACGCCGGGATCGAAGCCGGCGCCGAGCACGGCGGTGACGCCGGCGGCTTCGCAGGCTTCGCGGCGCTTCCATTCATGGTTGGCATACCACGGAGGCGCTTCGCAGACCTTGTCCGGATCTTCGTGGATCGCGGTATCGATGTAGGCGGCGCCGGTCTCGATGCAGGCCTGCAGCACCGACATGTTGAGGAAGGCCGAGCCGACGTTGATGACGATCTGGCTGCCGGTGGCGCGGATCAGCGCCTTGGTGGCTTCGATATCCAGTGCATCGAGTGCGTGCGCGGCTAGCCGGCCGGGGCCTTGCAGGGCGTCCTTGGCGCGGATCGATTCGATGATGGCGCGACATTTGGACAGCGTGCGCGACGCGATATGGATATCGCCCAGCAGGATATTGTTCTGGGCGCATTTGTGGGCGACGACGTGGGCTACTCCACCCGCGCCGATGATGAGGACATTGCGTTTCATTGCATTGGACTCCAATCAAAGGGGGATCAATCTACGGTTCAGGACAGGCTGTCGGCGTAGTCCTGGAACGAAAACTCGCGTACGACGCGCAGCGCGCCGTCGAGTTCGCGAATGACGATGGACGGCATCTGCACGCCGTTGAACCAGTTTTTCTTGACCATCGTGTAGCCGCCGGCGTCGCGCAGCGAAATGCGGTCGCCCACCTTCAGCGGCTCGGGAAAACTGGATTCGCCGAACACGTCGCCGGCCAGGCAGGATTTGCCGCAGATCAGGTAGCGGTGCGGTCCCTGGTCCGGCAGCGCCCTGGTTTCGAGCCGGTAGATCAGCAAATCGAGCATATGGGCTTCGACCGAGCTGTCGACCACCGCCAACTGCTTGCCGTTGTCGAGGATGTCGAGCACCGAGACTTCCAGCGTGGTGGTGTTGCCGACTACTGCCTCGCCAGGCTCCAGATAGACCTGCACGCCGTAGGTGTCGGCAAAGCCGCGCAGGCGCTGGCAGAAATCATCCAGCGGATAGCCTTCCCCGGTGAAATGGATGCCGCCACCCAGGCTGACCCATTTCAGCCGCGACAGCAGCGGGCCGAATTGCTGCTCGATTTGCGCCAGCATCTGTGAAAAGCGCTCGAAGTCGCGATTCTCGCAATTGTTGTGGATCATGATGCCGTCCAGCCGATCGGCCACCGCATCGATGCGCGCCATGTCCCACTCGCCCAGCCGGCTGAACGGACGCGCCGGGTCGGCCAGATCGAAGCTCGATGCGCTGATGCGCGGATTCAGGCGCAGGCCGATCTGCCGGCCGCGCTGCTCGGCGCGCGCGCCGAAGCGCTCTAGCTGGCCGATCGAGTTGAAGATAATCTTGTCCGAGTGGTCGAGCACTTCCTCGATCTCGTGCTCGGCGAAAGCCACGCTGTAGGCATGCGTTTCGCCGCCGAACTTGGTATAGCCGAGCTTGACTTCATGCAGCGACGACGAGGTCGTGCCGTCCATGTAGTCGCGCATCAGGTCGAATACCGACCAGGTGGCAAAGCACTTCAGCGCCAGCAGCACGCGGGCGCCCGAATGCCGGCGCACGTATTGCACCGTTTCCAGCTTGTCGCGCAGCAGGGTCTTGTCGATCAGGTAATAGGGCGTTCGTATCATTGGTGGCAAATAGTTGGTCCTTGACGTCAGTGGAGACGGAAAGACTGTCCCAGGCAACAGCCGGACAGGAGATTGGCAAACAGGCATGCCGCTGCCAACCGGCCCGCGGACGGGCCGGTTGACTGGTATTCCAGGGGAATAGACTCTAGGCGGCTGCCTCAGCCGACGCAACCATACACTGAATCGACCAGGCTTTGCCCGCGCTCGTTCAGCAGGATGCCGCCGCCCAGCCGGTTCATCGTGTAGCCGAACGACAGCCGCCGCTCCGGGTCGGCGAACACCAGGCTGCCGCCCATGCCGACGTGGCCGAAGGCGCCATCGGCAATACGGAGCGACTGACCGGACGGCAGGTCGCGGTTGTCCATGCGCAGCATGAAGCCTTGCGCGAAGCGGGTCGGGATCAGCAGCGTGCGGTCGCGCTCGGTCTGCGACGATGGCGCGCGCATCGCATTGATGCGCTCGGTCGACAGCAGCCGCGGCGCGCTGGCCTTGCCGCCGATGCCGCCGTGGTTGGCCAGCGGCTCGAACATGCGCGCCAG
>JBATWJ010000258.1:0-2021 GCA_049672545.1 Burkholderiaceae bacterium | reverse complement strand
CGGGTAGCCGGCGCGCGCTGGAGCGGCACGGCATCACCGCGGCGAATGCGGTGATCGTGCAGCCGCGCGATTCCCGGCGCCAGGATTCGGAAGGCTTGCTGCAGGCGCTCGACCTGGCGGCGCTGCGCGGCCGTAAGGCGCTCTTGGTACGCGGCGAAAGCGGCCGCGAGCTGCTGTCGGACGCCTTGCGTGCGGCTGGCGTCGAAGTGACGCAGGTGGCGGCCTATCGACGCACGGCACCGCTCCTCGACCCGCCGCGCCAGCGGCAATTGCAGCTGCTGCTGGAGGCGGGCGGCGACTGGATCGTCACCAGTTCCGAAGCGCTGCGCGTCTTCCGGCAACTGGCAGTGCAGGTTGCCGGTGACGAGGGTGTCGCCAAAATGCAACAACAGCATCTGATCGTGCCGCATGCGCGGATCGCCGAAACCGCGTCCAGCCTGGGTTTTGGCCATGTGACGCTGACCGCCTCGGGCGACGAATCGCTGTTGGCCGCGTTACAATCTGGCGCATGACCGAAATGCAATCTTCCCCCGACGCAAACCCGTCTTCGAGCCCGCCGGCCGCCACGGGAATCCCTGAACCGCTATCCGCCGCGCCGGCTGCGGCAAGTTCCGCGCGCGCGCCTGGCGCCGGCCGGATCGGCCTGCTGTACCTGTTGCTGCTGATACTGCTGGCGGTCGGCGCCTGGCAGTGGTGGAACCTACGCACCCAGTTGCACGATCTGCGCGGCGAAGTCGCGCAGCGGCTGCACAGCGGCGACGCCGTCAACGACGAAACCCGCACGCTGGTCCGGACGGTGCAGGACAGCGAGAAGGAGTTGCGCGCCAAGGTCAACGTGCTGGAAAACAAGCAGACCGAAGCCCAGAGCCAGCAATTGGCACTGGAACAGCTGTACCAGGACCTGTCGAAGAATCGCGACGACTGGACGCTGGCGGAGATCGAGCAGGTGTTGTCGACCGCCAGCCAGCAGCTGCAGTTGGCCGGCAACGTGCAGGGCGCATTGATCGCGCTGCAGAACGCCGACCGTAATCTGTCGCGCTCCGACAAGCCGCAATTCATCACGATCCGGCGCGCCATCGCCAAGGACCTCGACATGCTCAAGGCGCTGCCGAGCCTGGATACGACCGGCATCGCGCTGCGCCTGGACAGCGTGATCGGCCAGATCGATTCGCTGCCCCTTTTGGCCGACGAAAAGCCGGTGGTGCCGCCGTCGCCGCCGAAGCGGGCCATGACGTTCAAGAAGCAGAGTCAGGAAGCAGCCCCGGCGGCATCCACCTCCAGCGGCGACCGGCTGGCCGACTGGCTCGCCCTGCTGGACGCCAAGTGGCAGAGTTTTTCCAGCGAAATGTGGGATGAACTGAAACAGCTGATCCGGGTACGCGAAGTCGATCATCCGGACGCGCTGCTGCTGTCGCCGAGCCAGGCTTACTATGCGCGCGAAAACCTGAAGCTGCGGCTCCTGAATGCGCGGCTGGCGCTGCTGTCGCGCAACGAACCGGCGTTCCGCAGCGACATGGTGGCGGCGCAGGACACGATCTCACGCTATTTCGACACCCGCGCCAAGCAGACCCAGACCGCGCAGGCGCTGCTGCGGCAGGTGCAAAACAGCAACCTGACGATCCAGATGCCGACGCTGGCGGAAAGCCTGAACGCGGTGCGCAACTACAAGGCGAAGCCGTAATGCGCCTGTTCCTGTCGCTCCTCCTTCTGTTTGCCAGCGCGATCGGTCTGGCGCTGGCGGCCCGCTACAACGTCGGCAACGTGGTGCTGTTCTATCCGCCGTACCGGGTCGACGTGTCGCTCAATTTCTTCCTGCTGGCGACGGCGCTGCTGTTCCTCCTGCTGTACGTCGCGCTGCGCACGCTGCGCCACGTGCAGCGGCTGCCGGGCAGGGTGATCGCCTACCGCCGCGGCAAGCGCGAGCGCGAAGGCGAGAAATCGCTGCGCGACGCGCTCAAGGCGCTGTTCGAAGGACGCTTCGGCCACGCCGAAAAGGCAGCCACGCGCGCCGCGGTGTCACC
>JBATWJ010000257.1:0-4578 GCA_049672545.1 Burkholderiaceae bacterium | reverse complement strand
GCATCGCGCTGGTCGCGCACCCGCATCCGCTATACGGCGGCACCATGGACAACAAGGTCGCGCAGACGCTGGCGCGCGCCTTCGTCGCCGCCGGCTATGCCGCCGCCCGCATGAATTTCCGCGGCGTCGGCGCTTCCGAAGGCAAGCACGACCACGGCCACGGCGAGACCGACGACATGGCGCTGCTGGCCGCCGAGATGCGCGCCCGCTATCCGGGCCTGCCGCTGGCGCTGGCCGGCTTTTCGTTCGGCACCTTCGTGCAGGCGCAGCTGCAGCAACGGCTGATCGCCGCCGGTGCGCCGGCCGAACGGCTGGCGCTGGTCGGCAGCGCCGCCGGCAAATGGCCGATGCCGCCGGTGCCGGCCAATACGCTGTTGATCCACGGCGAAGAAGACGACACCATCCCGCTGGCGGCGGTGCTGGACTGGGCGCGGCCGCAGGATATTCCGGTGGTGGTGATTCCCGGCGCCGGACATTTTTTCCACGGCAAGTTGCAACATATCAAGACGCTGGTGGTCCAAGCGTGGCATCGATAGCGGCGGGGCGGCGCTATAATCGGGCACTTCCCGTAGTCCCCGGGCCAGCGCCACGCGCCCGTTCCGCATTTTCCTTGAACCGACTGCCTCGCCGACCTGCGGCGGGGCGCAGCCATTGAAGCCTTCCATGAAAAAGTTCTTCGCGGCCATTGCCGCCGCCGCCCTGTCGCTTTCCTTCCACCTGCCTGCCGCGCAGGCGCAAAGCCTGCCGCCGCCGACCATCGCCGCCAAGTCGTGGCTGCTGAAGGACGTCACCAGCAACCAGGTGATCGCGGCGGAGAACGCCGACCTGCGCATCGAGCCGGCGTCGCTGGTCAAGCTGATGACCATCTACCTGGCGTTCGATGCGCTGAAGGACAAGAAGCTGACGCTGGACCAGATGATCACGGTGTCCGAGCGCGCCTGGAAGGTCGATCCGAGCAGCTCGAAGATGTTCATCGAACCGCGCGTGCCGGTCAGCTTCGGCGACCTGCTGTACGGCGTCATCGTGCAGTCCGGCAATGACGCATCGGTGGCAGTGGCCGAGGCGGTGGCCGGTACCGAGGATGCGTTCGTGGTGCTGATGAACCGCGAGGCGCAGCGGATGGGCCTGAAGGATACCCATTTCGCCAATGCGCACGGCCTGCCGAGCCCGGACAATTACTCGACCGCGCGCGACCTGGCGGTGCTGGCCACCCATCTGATCGCCGACCATCCGGAAGGCTACAAGATGTATTCGACCAAGAGCTTCACCTACAACAAGATCACGCAGCAGAACCGCAACCGGCTGCTGTGGCTGGATCCGTCGGTGGACGGCATGAAGACCGGCCATACGCAGGCCGCCGGCTATTGCCTGATTGCGTCCGCCAAGCGCCCCAACGGCAGCGGCGAGCGGCGCCTGGTGTCGGTGGTGCTCGGCACCAACTCCGACCAGCAGCGCGCGCAGGAAAGCCAGAAGCTGCTGAACTGGGGCTTCCAGAATTTCGACACCGTCAAGCTGTACGCCAAGGGCGAGCCAGTGGCGACGCCGGAAATCTGGAAGGGCACGCAAAGCCAGATCAAGCTCGGCTTCAACCACGACGTCTTCGTCACCGTGCCGCGCGGCACGGCCGACAAGATGAAGCCGGTGCTGGAGCGGCGCGATCCGCTGGTGGCGCCGGTGGCGGCCAACAGCCAGGTCGGCGTGCTGAAGATGGTAGCCGACGGCAAGACGCTGGCCGAATTTCCGCTGCTGGCGCTGGAGCAGGTGAACCAGGCCAGCATCTTCGGTCGCGCCTGGGATTCGGTGCGTCTGTGGCTGAAGTAAGCCGGCCGCAATAAGCCGGCCCCAGAACCTATCCCGAGCGGCGCGCGAGCGCCGCTTTTCCATTCCGTATTTGCATCACCCGCGACGGCGCCGCGTGCCAGAATGGCCGCCTGCCTCTTACAGGAATCCGCCATGCCCTCCTTCCCCTCCGATCCGCTGGTCTATCTGAACGGCGCCTTCACCCCTCTTTCCGAAGCCCGCGTGCCGGTGCTGGACCGCGGCTTCATCTTCGGCGACGGCATCTATGAAGTGATCCCGCTGTACGGCGGCAAGATGTTCCGCGCCGAACAGCACCTGGCGCGGCTGTTCCGCAGCCTGGAGGCGATCGGTATTCCAAATCCGCATGGCCGCGACGAATGGCTGCGGCTGATCGAGCGCGTCGCCGCGCCCGGCGGCACCAGCGACCAGATGGTCTACATCCAGGTCACGCGCGGCGTCGCGCCGCGCAAGCATTCGTTTCCGCAAGACAGCACGCCGACCGTGTTCCTGATGGCCAACCCGCTGGTGCTGCCGTCGGCGGCGGCGCGCGAGCGCGGCGTTGCCTGCGTGACGATGGAAGACAAGCGCTGGCAGTATTGCCACATCAAGTCGACCTCGCTGCTCGGCAACGTGCTGGCGGCGCAGAACGCGGCCGAGCACGATGCGCTGGAAACCATCCAGTTCCGCGACGGCTTCCTGACCGAAGCGTCGTCGTCCAACGTCTGGGTGGCGAAGAACGGCGAACTGTCGGCGCCGCCGAAGGACAACCTGATCCTGGAAGGCATCCGCTACGGGCTGGTGGAAGAAATCTGCGCCGCCGGCGGCATTCCGTTTTGCGCGCGCCGCATCGGCCGCGACGAAGTGTTCGGCGCCGACGAAGTGCTGCTGACCTCGGCCACCAAGGAAGTGCTGCCGGTGGTCGCCATCGACGGCCGCCCGGTCGGTGACGGCCGCCCGGGACCGATGTTCAAGAAACTGTACGAAGCCTACCAGGCGGCCAAGGCGGCGCTGTAGCCAGCGCCGGCGCGGCGCCCCCTTGCAATGCGCGGCGCCTTCCTCACATAAGTACTTTCCCGTCACCCTTCCGATTCGACCGCGCCATGTCCGACCTCGAACCCCGCCCCAGCCTGATCGACTACCCGAGCGACTTCCCGATCAAGATCATGGGCGAAATGCAGGAGACCTTCGCCCAGACCATCGTCGAGGTGGTGACCCGTTTCGACCCCAGCTTCCATGCCGGCCGGATGGAAATGCGGCCTTCGTCGAAGGGCAAGTACCTGGCGCTGACCGCCACCGTCTGCGCCACCAGCCGCGAGCAGTTGGACGACCTGTACCGCGCACTGTCGTCGCATCCGATGGTGAAGGTGGTGTTGTAACGAATACACCCCACATACTCCCTTCACACCACCCTTATCCCGCAGAAAAATCGCGCGGAGTTGATAGATACTCCCGCAAAATCTGAATTGACCGGCCTTTCTTGGGCTTTCGCGTCGATGGCAATCGCATCGACATCGAACCGGCCGGATCTCGGCAGTTGCCAGCCGTTGACTGCTGAAAATGCCCATCTGACATCAATAGAACGCAGAAAAACGCCGTTTGCGCAAATTATTTTCTTTGCTTGAATGAGAATGATTAGCATTTGTGTTAAAGTGCGCTCCATCTTTTTCTCCGTCTCAACCTTTCGGGAGTTTCAATGAAGCGCGCCCTGCCCCTGTTGTTCTCTGTTGCCGCCCTGTGCACCGCGCTGCCGGCCAGTGCTGGCGCCGAAGAAGTGGTCGTCTATTCGTCGCGCAACGAACAATTGATCAAGCCGCTGTTCGATGCCTATACCAGGGAGACCGGCGTTGCGGTCAAGTTCGTGACCGACAAGGAAGGCCCGCTGATGCAGCGCCTGAAGGCCGAGGGCAAGCATACGTCGGCCGACATGCTGTACACGGTCGACGCCGGCAACCTGTGGTTCGCCGCCAGCCAGGGATTGCTGCAGCCGGTGCAGTCCGACGTGCTGAACAAGAATATCCCGCCGCACTTGCGCGATCCGGAAAACCGCTGGTTCGGCCTGTCGGTGCGTGCCCGCACGATCTTCTACAACACCGACAAGGTCAAGCCGGCCCAGCTCTCCAGCTATGAAGCGCTGGCCGAGCCGCAATGGAAGGGCAAGCTGTGCCTGCGCACCTCGAAGAAGGTCTACAACCAGTCGCTGACGGCGATGATGATCGAGGAGCACGGCGCCGCCAAAGCCGAGCAGATCATCAAGGGCTGGGTCGCGAACCTGGCGACGCCGGTGTTTGCCGACGACACCAAGATGCTGGAAGCGATCGCCGCCGGCCAGTGCGAAGTCGGCATCGCCAACACCTATTACTACGGCCGCCTGCAAGTCCAGAAGCCGGGCCTGCCGCTGGCGGTGTTCTGGGCCAACCAGGACGGCAAGGGCACGCACGTCAACGTGTCCGGCGCCGGTGTCACGCAGCACGCGAAGAACCCGAAGGGCGCGCAAAAGCTGATCGAATGGCTGTCGTCGGCGCCGGCGCAGGCGATGTTTACCGGCGTCGATCTCGAATATCCGGCCAATGCCGCGGTCACGCCGGACGCGCGGCTGGCGGCCTGGGGGCCGTTCAAGCAAAACCTGATCAACGTCGCCAAGGCCGGCGAGCTGCAGGCCGACGCCGTCAAGCTGATGGATCGCGCCGGCTACAGGTAAGCCGGCCGGCGGCTTGCCGCCGCCCGTAGCACCATGCCCCGCGCCATTCCCGCCACCCTCCCCGAGCGCCGCTCCCGCAC
>JBATWJ010000256.1:0-4162 GCA_049672545.1 Burkholderiaceae bacterium | reverse complement strand
CATGCGGCCCATGCCGGTTTCGCCGCAGGCCTGCTGGCCGGCGTCCGGGCCGAGCAGCGCGATGCCGTCGGCGGCCAGCGTGGCGACATTGCGCTGCGTCGCGCGGTTTTGCCACATCTCGACATTCATCGCCGGCGCCACCAGCAGCGGCACGTGCGCTGGCCGCGCCACGCACAGCGTCGACAGCAGGTCGTCGCAGTTGCCGTGCGCCAGCTTGGCGATGAAATCCGCCGAGCACGGCGCGATCACGATGGCGTCGGCGTCGCGGCTCAGGTCGATGTGCGGCATGTTGTTGGCGAGGCGCGCATCCCATTGGTCGGCGTACACGGTGCGGCCGGACAGCGCCTGCATCGTCACCGGCGTGATGAATTCGGTCGCCGCCCGCGTCATCACCACCTGCACCGCGGCGCCGACGCCGACCAGCGTGCGCGTGAATTCGGCCGCCTTGTAGCAGGCGATGCCGCCGGTCAGGCCGAGAACGATTTTTTTGCCAGCGAGTTCCATGGACATTCCTGAGATGCGTCGCGCGTTAGTGTAGCAGCCGCCTGTCCCGGCCACCGGCGCGCGCCGGGACATCTACTTGTTGACGCGCCGCAGCTCGTCCAGCACGAACAGCACGGCGCCGACGCAGATCGCGCTGTCGGCCACGTTGAACGCCGGCCAGTGCCAGCCGCCGACGTGGAAGTCGAGGAAGTCGATCACATGCCCATAGGCGATGCGGTCGATCACATTGCCGACCGCGCCACCCAGGATCAGCGCCAGTGCGCTGCAGAACAGGCGCTGGCCGGCGTTCTTCTTCAGCAGCCAGACGATGAACAGCGCGGCGCCGATGCCGATCGCGGTAAAGAAATAGCGCTGCCAGCCGGCACTCTGCGCCAGGAAGCTGAAGGCGGCGCCCTTGTTGTACACCAGCACCAGGTTGAAGAACGAAGTCACCGGCTGCGAATCGCCATAGGCGAACAGGCGCGTGATCGTGATTTTGCTCAACTGGTCGAGCAGGACCACGATCATGGCAATGCCGAGCCACGGCGCGAGTCCCTTGCCGCTGGAAGAAGAGTAAAGACGTTTTCTGGTTGCCATGGCGATCCGGGTTGTGGCTTCCTTCCGGCCGCTGCCGGAAGGATGTCGAGTTAGGCGAACCGGCGCGCTTCGCCGGCGCCGAACAGGTTGGACACGCAGCGCCCGCAGATGCCGGGATGCGCGTGGTCGTGGCCGACGTCGGCGCGGTAGTGCCAGCAGCGCTCGCATTTCTGCTGCGCCGACGATGTCACCACGATCGCTTCCTGCTCCGGCGCGTCGACCTGCGTGACGGTCGCGGCCGAGGTGATCAGCAGGAACTTCAGGTCGTCGCCCAGGCTCGCCAGCGCGCGGTACTTGTCGCCGGCGGCGCGGATCTCGACCTCGGCCTGCAGCGACGAGCCGATGGCGCCGGCGATGCGCACCTGTTCCAGCTCGCGCATCACGGCCGCGCGCGCGTCGCGCAGCAGCGCGTACTTAGCCAGCAGTTCCGGCGCGGCGGCATCTTCCGGCAGCGTGTAATAGGTCTGCGTGAAGATGGTCTCGCCGCTGTCGGCATAGGCCTGCGGCCGCGCGAACACGGCCCAGGCTTCTTCGGCGGTGAACGACAGCGCCGGCGCCATCAGCCGCAGCAGCGCCTGCGTGACGTGCCACAGCGCGCTCTGCGCCGAACGGCGTGCGTGCGAATCGGCGCCGCTGGTGTACAGCCGGTCCTTCAGTATGTCGAGGTAGAAGCCGCCCAGGTCTTCCGAGCAGTACATCTGCAGCTTGGCGATCACCGGGTGGAATTCGTAGGCATCGTAATGCTGCAGGATGTCCTGCTGCAGCGCGGCCAGGTGCGCCAGCGCGTAGCGGTCGATCTCGAACAGTTCGCCGACCGGCAGCAGGTCGCGCTCGGGATCGAAATCGGAGGTATTGGCCAGCAGGAAGCGCAGCGTGTTGCGGATGCGGCGGTAGGCTTCCACCACGCGCTTCAGGATTTCATCGGAAATCGACAGCTCGCCGGAATAGTCGGTCGAGGCCACCCACAGGCGCAGGATTTCGGCACCCAGCGTGTCCGACACCTTCTGCGGCGCCACCACGTTGCCTTTCGATTTCGACATCTTCTTGCCTTCGCCGTCGACCACGAAGCCGTGCGTCAGCAGCGCATCGTACGGCGCGCGGCCGTTCATCATCGACGAGGTCAGGAGCGACGAATGGAACCAGCCGCGATGCTGGTCCGAGCCTTCCAGGTACAGGTCGGCCGGGAACTTCAGTTCGGCCGCGTGCGAGCCGCGCAGCACGGTCTGGTGCGTGGTGCCGGAATCGAACCAGACGTCCAGCGTGTCCTTGTTCTTCACGTACATGTCGGCGTCGGCGCCGAGCAGCTCCTTGGGATCGAGCGACTGCCAGGCTTCGATGCCGTGCTGCTCGACCCGCTTGGCGACTTGCTCCAGCAGCTCCATCGTGCGCGGATGCAGCTCGCCGGTTTCCTTGTGCACGAAGAAGGCCATCGGCACGCCCCATTGGCGCTGGCGCGACAGCGTCCAGTCCGGCCGGTTGGCGATCATGCCGTGCAGCCGCGCCTTGCCCCAGCCCGGGTAGAAGGCGGTGGCGTCGACCGCGGCCAGCGCGGTTTCGCGCAGGCTCCTGCCGCCGTCCTTGGGCGTCACGTCCATGCCGGCGAACCATTGCGAGGTGGCGCGGTAGATGATCGGCGTCTTGTGACGCCAGCAATGCATGTAGCTGTGGTCGAACATCACCAGCTTGAACAGCGCCCCGACTTCCTCCAGCTTGGCGCAGATCGGTTTCGACGCTTCCCAGATCGTCATGCCGCCGAAGAACGGCAGCCACGACGCGTAGCGGCCGTCGCCCAGCACCGGCTTCAGGATCTCGTCGTCCGTCATGCCGTGCGCCTTGCACGACATGAAGTCGTCCAGGCCGTACGCCGGCGCCGAGTGCACGATGCCGGTGCCGGCGTCCAGCGTCACATAGTCACTGACGTAGACCGGCGCGGTGCGGTCATAGCCGGGATCGCTGCCGGCAAGCGGATGCTTAAAGCGCAGCATGTCGAGCGCCTGGCCGCCGGCGGTGGCGATGATGCGCCCTTGCATGCCATAGCGCTCGAGGCAGGCGCCGGCCAGTTCGGCGGCCAGCAGCAGCAACAGCGGCTGGCCGTTGCGCTCGGTCTCGACCAACGCGTAGCGGTGGTCCGGGTGCACGTTCAGCGCCTGGTTGGCCGGGATGGTCCACGGCGTGGTGGTCCAGATCACCGCATAGCCGGGGATTTCCTTGCCGTCGCGGGTGGGCAGCTTCTCCAAGCCGAATGCATGCGCGATCTTGTCCGGTTCGGTGAACGGGAAGCCGACGTCGATCGCCGGATCGCGCTTGTCGGCGTACTCGACCTCCGCCTCGGCCAGTGCCGAGCCGCAGTCGAAGCACCAGTTGACCGGCTTCAGGCCGCGGTACACGTAGCCCTTTTCGAGGATGGTGCCGAGCGCGCGGATTTCATCGGCCTCATTGCCGAAGTTCATCGTCTTGTACGGATTGTCCCAGTCGCCGAGTACGCCGAGCCGGATGAAGTCCTTCTTCTGGCGCTCGATCTGCTCGCCGGCGTAGGCGCGCGATTTCTGCAGTACTTCGGCGATCGGCAGGTTCTTGCCGTACTGCTTCTCGATCTGGATCTCGATCGGCATGCCGTGGCAATCCCAGCCCGGGACGTAGGGGGCGTCGAAGCCGGCCAGGTTGCGCGCCTTGACGATCATGTCCTTCAGGATCTTGTTGACCGCGTGACCGATGTGGATGTCGCCGTTGGCGTACGGCGGGCCGTCATGCAGCACGAACTTCGGCCGGCCCGCCGAAGCCTTGCGGATGCGCTGGTAGATCTTCTTTTCCTGCCACTGTTTGACCCATTGCGGCTCGCGCTTGGCGAGGTCGCCGCGCATCGGAAACGGGGTTTCCGGCATGTTGACCGGGTACTTGCCGGCGCTCTTGGGTGCGGCGCCCGGCTTGTCGGCCTTGGCTTTCTTGCTGGATTCTTGATCGGACATGTTCATTCTTTGCGGAAGAGGGCGGAAACGGCGCCGGAACGGCGGCACCGGCTAGACGGGCGCGGCGGCATCAAATTCGGTCGGTGGCGCAGCGCGCGCCGCCTTCGCGCCGCAGC
>JBATWJ010000255.1:0-3187 GCA_049672545.1 Burkholderiaceae bacterium | reverse complement strand
GCGCAGGTCAGCCGGGAACGGCAGGTGGGCGCTGGCCAGCGCGCGTACCGGCGCCGCCTGCGCGGCGGTCGGAAACGCCGCCAGCACGCCGTCGACGCCGTCCAGGCTGGTGCCGGACATCAGGCCGATGTAAAGCATGCCGTCGGAGACGGGAGCGGGGGCAGTGAAAGCGTCGGGCATCGGAGAGCCATGGGCGCCGCGCGTGGCGGCGCCGTTGCCTTAGCGGGCGGCCAGTTGGGCAGCCTGGGTGCTCTGCAGCAGTGCGATGCGGTGCTGCATGTCGGCCGCCACTTGGCGGAAGCGCTGCAGTTGCGCGCCGGCCAGCGGTTGCGCGTTCGGCACGTCGATCGACAACGGATTGCGCGGCTCGTTGTTGACGCGGAATTCGTAGTGCAGGTGCGGGCCGGTGGCCCAGCCGGTGGAGCCGACGTAGCCGATCACCTCGCCCTGGCTGACCTTGGTGCCGCGGGAAATGCCGGCGGCGAAGCGGCTCATGTGCGCGTACAGCGTCGAATACTTGTTCCAGTGCTTGATCTGGACCACGTTGCCGTAGCCGTTCTGGACGCCGACGAATTCGATGGTGCCGTCGCCGGCGGCGCGGATCGGGGTGCCGGTGGGCGCTGCATAATCGACACCCTTGTGCGCCTTCCAGGCGCCGGAGATCGGGTGCACGCGCATCGAGAAGCCGGACGAGATGCGGGTGAATTCCAGCGGAGATTTCAGGAACGCCTTTTTCAGCGAACGGCCGTCGAAGCCATAGTAGCCGCCGCCCTGGGCGCTGCCCGGCTCGTCGAACCAGACCGATTGCAGGGTCTTGCCGTTGTTGAAGAAGTCGGCTGCCAGCACGCGCCCGGCGCGCACCAGTTCGCCGCCCTGCCAGAAGGTTTCGTAGACGACGTTGAAGCGGTCGCCGCGCCGCAGGTCGGAGCCGAAGTCGATGTCGGTCGAAAACATCTCGACCAGCTGGCTGGCGACGTTGTCGGGAATCTGCGCGGCGTCGGTGGCGGCGAACAGCGAGGATTTGATGTCGCCGGAGCGCATTTCGACCCGCTTTTCGACGTCGGCCATCGCTTCGAATGCCTGGAAACCGTCGCCGTTGCGGCGCACCACCAGGTTCTTGACCGGGCTGTCGCGGCCGCTGACGACGGTGGCGGTGAGCCACTGCAGGTTGCCGTCGTCGTCGGTCTGCACCTGCACCCGCTTGCCGGGGCGCAGGTCGAGCACGCGGCGCGCGGTGCCGTCGTCCTTGATGAAGGCGGCCGCCGCCGCATCGTGCACGCCGAGCCGTTCCAGCAGCACCGCCAGCGTATCGCCGGCGCGCACTCTTTCCTCGCGCAGATAGCGCTGGTCGCGCTGTTCCAGCGCCGCCACCTGTTCCTCCAGGGTCGGCAAGGCTAGCTCTTCGGTGATCGAGGTGACCGGCAGGTCGGATGGGTCGGGTGCCATCGGCGCCACGCCGGCGGCGCCGAAGGCGCAGGCGGCCAGCGCCAGGGCGCTGAGCGAGACGATGCGCGCCTTGCGCGAAGCGCCGAACAGCAACCGGCCGCGCGGGCCGTCGCCCAGCAATTTATCTATGGAGAACATGCAATCAGTTAAAATCTGCCGTTTCGTTCCAGAGGCTTTTTCTTGTCGTGGACCCGATTGAAGCGCGGCGCGGTGGGAAATAGCGCGGATTATAGCAATACAAGTTCCCGTTTCCTCCCAAAATTGACATTTGGTATACACCTATGAATTCCGATCCGCAACTTTCTTCCGAGTCGGCTACCGCCATGCCGCTGTCGGCCGGCGTGCGCGAGGCGCTGGAGGTCGTCAAGCGCGGCGTCGACGAATTGCTGATCGAAAGCGAATTCGCGCAGAAGCTGGCGCGTGCCGAAGCCAGCGGCCGGCCGCTGCGCATCAAGCTCGGGCTCGATCCGACCGCGCCCGACCTGCACCTCGGCCACACGGTGGTGCTGAACAAGCTGCGCCAGCTGCAGGAACTCGGGCATACGGTGATCTTCCTAATAGGCGACTTCACCTCGATGATCGGCGACCCGTCCGGCCGCAACGCCACCCGGCCGCCGCTGACGCGCGAGCAGATCGAGGAAAACGCCAAGACCTATTTCGCCCAGGCCAGCCTGGTGCTGGACGCGGACAGGACCGAGATCCGCCACAACTCCGAATGGTCCGACAAGCTGGGTGCGCGCGGCATGATCGAGCTGGCCGCCAAGTACACGGTGGCGCGCATCCTGGAGCGCGAGGACTTCACCAAGCGCTTCAAGGCCGGCAACCCGATCTCGGTGCACGAACTGCTGTATCCGCTGATGCAGGGCTACGATTCGGTCGCCTTGCGCGCCGACCTGGAACTGGGCGGCACCGACCAGAAGTTCAACCTGCTGGTCGGGCGCGAACTGCAGAAGGACTGGGGCCAGGAGCCGCAGTGCATCCTGACCATGCCGCTCTTGGAAGGGCTGGACGGCGTCGAGAAGATGTCGAAGTCCAAGGGCAACTACATCGGCATCACCGAGCCGGCCAACACCATGTTCGCCAAGGTAATGAGCATTTCCGACAGCATGATGTGGCGCTATTACGAGCTGCTGTCGTTCCGCTCGCTGGCGGAAATCCAGCGTTTCCGGCAAGAGGTGGAGGGCGGCCGCAATCCGCGCGACGTCAAGGTGGCGCTGGCGCAGGAAATCGTCGCCCGCTTCCATACGCAGGCGGCGGCCGAGGCGGCGCTGGAGGATTTCAACCGCCGCGCGCGCGGCGGCATTCCGGACGACATCCCGGAAGTGACGCTGGCCGGCGCGCCGCTCGGCATCGGCCAACTGTTGAAGCAGGCCAACCTGTGCGCGTCGACCTCGGAAGGCTTGCGCATGATCGAGCAGGGCGGGGTGCGCATCGACGGCGTGACGGTCAGCGACAAGGGCTTGAAGGTGGTGGTCGGCAGCTTCGTGCTGCAGGTCGGCAAGCGCAAGTTCGCGCGCGTGACGCTGACGGCTTAGGCACCGGTGCAGGAACGGTTAGATGAGGAGTATGTCGCTAACTCGCCCGATATTTGCCCGAGATAGGGTGGTATGACAGGGAGTATGTTGATGCCGGCGCAGCGGGCCGTGCGATGATCGCGCTGCTGCAGCGCGTCACCGGCGCCAGCGTCGCGGTCGACGGCGAGGTCATTGGCGCGATCGGCGCCGGCCTGCTGTGCCTGGTG
>JBATWJ010000254.1:0-1520 GCA_049672545.1 Burkholderiaceae bacterium | reverse complement strand
GCAAACAGCGCGGCGACCGCGAGCGGCCGGTACAGGAAGCGCGCGCTGCGGCGGCGAGCGGAATGGCGGGCGGGCATCGGGTTCACGGTGTCGGCTTTCAGGTCAGGGCGTCGGCGGCGGCGCGGCGTTCGGCTTCCATGTATTCGCGCGACTGCATTTCCATGATGCGCGACACGGTGCGGTGGAATTCGTTGGCCAGCATCCCCTGCGTGTAGAGTTCCTCGGGCGGCACCGCGGCCGACATGATCAGCTTCACCTTGTGGTCGTACAGCACGTCGACCAGCCAGGTGAAGCGGCGCGATTCGGACGACATCGCCGCCGACATCGCCGGGATCCCGGACAGGATCACGGTGTGGAAGCGGCTGGCAATTTCCAGGTAATCGTTCTGCGAGCGCGGACCGCCGCACAGCGTGGCGAAATCGAACCAGATGACGCCGCCGGCGCGCCGCAGCGCACGGATTTCCCGCGATTCTATGTGAATCCGCGGATCCTCGTCGGCGGTTTCGGCGATGCCGGCGAATGCGTGGCGCAGCGCGCGGTCGGCCTCGGCGCCGAGCGGCGTATGGTAGATCTGCACCTGTTCCATCGCCCGCTTGCGGTAGTCGACGCCGGCGTCGACGTTCAGCACGTCCAGCCGTTCCTTCAAGAGCGCGATGGTCGGCAGCATGCGGTCGCGGTGCAGGCCGTCCGGATACAGGTCGTCCGGCCGGTAGTTCGAGGTCATCACGAACGACACGCCATGATCGAACAATGCGCGCAGCAGGTTGTACAGGATCATCGCGTCGGCGATGTCGGAGACGTGGAATTCGTCGAAGCAGATCAGCCGGTATTTCTTCGCCACCCGCTGCGCCACCGCGTCCAGCGGGTCGGCGACGCCCTTCAACTCGTCCAGCTGCGCGTGCACCGCGCGCATGAATTCATGGAAATGCAGGCGCGTCTTGCGCACCACCGGCACCACCGAATAGAAGCTATCCATCAGGAACGACTTGCCGCGCCCGACGCCGCCCCACATGTAGACGCCGCGCGGCACGTCGGGCCGATTGATCAGGCGCTTGAAGGCGGTCGAGCGGCGCGCCTTGAACGCGACCCATTCGTCGTAGGCGCGCTGCAGCCGCGCCACCGCCTGCAGTTGCGCGTCGTCGGCGGCAAAGCCGCGCTGCGCCAGCGCCTGTGCATAAAATTGCTCGACGTTCATCGATACCGGCCGGCGCTTCGCGCCGGCGTGAAGGCTGCGAAAACATTCGAAGCCGAAATCAACAACATGGGAGTATGCCTAAAAATTAACCATATGACGCCCAGCATAAGCGGGCATGTCGGGGAGTATATGCAGGAATCCGGATCCGCCGACGGCGCCGCCGTCACTGCGGCGTCATCTCCACCGCCAGATAGGGCGGATAGGACGGATAAGCGCCGCCGACCGGCAGCCCGAGACCAAGGCCGACGCCGACATTGCCGCTGCCGCCACCGACGCCGATGCCCAACTGCGGCCGCGCCGCCGGCGGCCCCGGCCGGTACAGCAC
>JBATWJ010000253.1:0-14496 GCA_049672545.1 Burkholderiaceae bacterium | reverse complement strand
CGCCAGGGCACCGCGCAGTATCACCGGTTGGCGCTGCGTTCGCTGCAGGACATGCGCGAGGTCGAGGCGCTGACCGCGGTCGAACCCGGTCGCCAGCGCCTGCAAAGCGCCGGCGCGCCGCAGCCGAAGATCCGCGAACGCTGAGGTCCGGAGCGCCGGCACCGACCTCGCGGGGCGCTTTGGACTACAATTTCCGGATTGTCACGACTACCCGCACAAGGACCGCTCATCATGATCGTCTTGATTACCGGCGCAACTTCCGGCTTCGGCGCTGAAATGGCACGCAAATTTGCGCAAAACGGCCATCAAGTGATCGCCACCGGGCGCCGCCGGGAACGTCTGGAAGCGCTGGCGAAGGAATTGGGCGAGAAGCTGCTGCCGCTGGAACTGGACGTCTCCAGCAAGGCGTCGATCGACGCGATGCTGGCGGCGCTGCCGGCCGGATGGCAGGACATCGACGTGCTGATCAACAATGCCGGCCTCGCGCTCGGCACCGAACCGGCACAACAGGCGTCGCTGGACGACTGGGAAACCATGATCGACACCAACTGCAAGGGGCTGGTAACGATGACGCGACGGCTGTTGCCGGCGATGGTCGAGCGCGGCAGCGGCATGGTGATCAACATCGGCTCGGTGGCCGGCGCCTATCCCTACCCGGGCGGCAACGTGTACGGCGCCACCAAGGCTTTCGTCGACCAGTTCACGCTGAACCTGCGCGCCGACCTGGTCGGCACCGGCGTGCGCGCCACCAACATCGCGCCCGGCCTGTGCGGCGGCACCGAGTTTTCCAACGTCCGCTTCAAGGGCGACGATGCCGCCGCCGCCAAGGTGTATGAAGGAACCGTGTCGCTGTCGGCCGCCGACATCGCCGAAGCGGCATTCTGGATCGCCACGCTGCCGCCGCACGTGAACATCAATTACATCGAGATGATGCCGATCTGCCAGGGATTTTCGCCGTTCGCGATCCGCCGCGGCTAGCGGCAACGCCGCCGCAGGCGCGCCGCCTCTTTTTATACTCGATGGTGTATTCTCAGAGGCGGGCGCAATTCCTGCGGGAAATGCCATAAAAACACCTATACTCCCCCTTTATTAGATTCAATGCAGGCTGACTTCGACTGGACGGTGCGCGTGTACTACGAAGACACCGACACCGGCGGCGTGGTGTTCTACGCCAACTACCTGAAATTCTTCGAGCGCGCGCGCACCGAATGGCTACGTGCCGCCGGCGTCAGTCAACAGGCGATGGTCGAATCCGCGCGCGTGATGTTCATGGTCAAGAGCACCGCGGTCGATTATCACGCGCCGGCGCGGCTCGACGATGAACTGAAATTGACGGTCATGGTCGAACGCCTGGGTCGTGCCTCCGTGCAATTTTTCCAACAGGCATGGCGGCTCGGCGCCGAACCGCTGTTGCTGGCCAGCGGCCGCATCAAGGTCGGCTGCGTCGGCGTCGACGGCTTCCGCCCGAGCCCGATCCCAGCCTCGGTGCTGGCCGCCATCGGCCCGCGGCACGGCCCCGCGCCTGGCTCCTGAAGCGCTTGCAGACAGCCGCCCGCCGCCCGGCCGCGTTCGAAGTGGCTTGGCTTTGGGCATATAATTGAGCGCAATTGACTTGACAAAAGCATCTACATGACAGTCACCCAGGATCTCTCCTTCCTCTCCTTAATCAGCAACGCTTCCCTGCTCGTCAAACTGGTCATGGCCCTTCTTCTGGCCGTCTCGGTCATGAGCTGGGCGTACATCTTCCGCAAGATGTTCGCGATCAAGAACGCGCAGGCGCAGACCGAGGAATTCGAGCGCGCCTTCTGGTCCGGCGGCAACCTCGCCGCGCTGTACCAGAACGCCACCTCGAACCGGCGCGAAAGCGGCGCGCTGGAACGCATCTTCGAAGCCGGCATGGGCGAATTCAACAAGGCGCGCGCCGCCGCCCACCGCGAGCGGATGGACGCCAACGCGATGCTGGACGGCGCCCGCCGCGCGATGCGCGCCGCCTACCAGCGCGAGATGGATGCGCTCGAATCGCATCTGGCCTTCCTGGCCTCGGTCGGCTCGGTGTCGCCGTACGTCGGCCTGTTCGGCACCGTCTGGGGCATCATGAATGCGTTCCGCGGCCTGGCCAACGTGCAGCAGGCGACGCTGGCGGCGGTCGCACCCGGCATCGCCGAGGCGCTGATCGCCACCGCCATCGGCCTGTTCGCGGCGATCCCGGCGGTGGTCGCCTACAACCGCTATTCGTACGACCTCGACCGGCTGGCGAACCGCTTCGAAAGCTTCGTCGAGGAATTCTCCAACATCCTGCAGCGGCAGGCCGGCTGATGGCAACGCAGTTTTCCGGTTCGATGCGCGGCGGCCGCCGGCGCAAATTCAAGTCCGAGATCAACGTCGTTCCCTACATCGACGTGATGCTGGTGCTGCTGGTGATCTTCATGGTCGCCGCGCCGATCACCAACCCGGGCGTGATCGACCTGCCGACCGCCGCCAAGTCGAACCTGCCGCCGTCCGAATACATCGAGATCGCGCTGAAGGCCGACACCACCGCCACCATCGCGGTGCGCGGGCCTGGCCGCAGCAGCGCCAGCGACACCGTCGGCGGCCGCGCCGGCCTGCTGCAGAAGCTCGAACAATTGCACGCCGAACAGCCGACGCTGCCGCTGATGATCTCGGCCAACAAGGACATCAAGTACGACGAGGTGATCAAGACCATTTCCGATGCCAAGAAGATCGGCATCGACCGCGTGGGCCTGGCCACCGCCACCCGCTGAACATGAAGCGCGACGCCCCGTACTCGATCCCCAGCGAGCCCGGCCGCTGGCGCGCGATCATCCTGGCGGTGCTGGTGCATCTGGCGCTGCTGGCATTCCTGTGGATCGGCGTGCGCTGGCAGAGCGAAACCCCGGCCGGTGTCGAAGCCGAGATCTGGAGTCCGCAGAATCGCGAAGCGGCGCCCGCGTCGCAACCACCGCCGCAGAAGCAGCCGGAGCCGCAGAAGGAACCGCCTCCACCGCCGAAGCCGGCGGTGCAGGAGCCGCCGCCGAAGCCGCCGGTGGCCGAGCCGGCGCGGGAAAACCCGGACATCGCGCTGGAGCAGGAAAAGAAGCGCAAGGAACAGGAGCGGCGCGAGGCGGAACAGGAACGCGAAAAGCAGGCGAAGCTGAAGCAGGAGCGCGAGGAACGCGAGCGCGCCGAAAAGCAGAAGCAGCTGGAACAGCAGCGCGCCGAAAAGGAAAAGCAGGAAAAGCTCGAAAGGCAGAAAGCCGCCGAGGAAAAGGCACGCAAGGAAAAGGAAGAGCAGGAAAAGAAGCTGGCCGAGCAAAAGGCCGCCGCCGCGAAGGCGGCCGCGGAAAAGAAACGCAAGGAGCAGGAAGAAGCCGCCGCCGACAAGCGCCGCCAGGAAGACCTGCAACGGATGCAGGCACAGGCCGGCACCGGCGGCAGCGGCAGCGCCGCCACCACGCAGGGCAGCCGCGCCGACAGCGACTATGCCGGCAAGGTGGGCGCCAAGATCCGCTCCAACACCGTGTTCAACGTACCGGACAACCTGGGCGGGAATCCGGAAGTCGAATTCGCGGTCGAACTGCTGCCGGACGGCTCGATCCGCTCGCTCAAGAAGCTGAAATCTTCCGGCGTACCCGGCTTCGACGAAGCGGTGCAGCGCGCGATCGCCAGATCGGCGCCCTTCCCGCCCGACAAGACCGGCAAGGTGCCCAGCGGTTTCAACGTAATTCATCGACCCAAGGATCAATGACCCATGATGAAATCTGTCCTCCTCCGCACCTTCGGCGCGTTGTGCGCCTTCGTCGCGCTCGGCGGCGCGCAGCTGGCGCAAGCCCAGCTGCGGGTTGAAATCTCCGGCGTCGGCGCCAACCAGATCCCGATCGCGATCGCCGGCTTCGCCGACGAGGCGGTGGCGCCGCAATCGGTCACCGCGATCATCAAGGCGGATCTGGCGCGCAGCGGCTACTTCCGCATCGTCGACACCGGTGACGTGATGGCGGAAACCGCCAGCGTCGACTACGCCGCCTGGAAGGGGCGCGGCGCCGACGCGCTGGTGATCGGCAGCGTGCAGCGGCTGGCCGACGGCCGCTTCGACGTACGCTACCGGCTGCTCGACACAGTCAAGGCCAGCTCGCTGTCGGCGCTGTCGTTGGCGACGCAGCCGCAGTACATGCGCGTGACCGCCCACAAGATCGCCGACGACATCTTCGAAAAGCTGATCGGTGTGCGCGGCGCCTTCGCCACCCGCATCGCCTACATCACCAAGGTCGGCAACGACTATCAGCTGGAAATCTCCGATTCCGACGGCGAAGGGCGCCAGATCGCGCTGCGCTCCAACGAACCGATCATCTCGCCGGCCTGGTCGCCGGACGGCGGCAAGGTCGCCTACGTCTCGTTCGAAGCGAAAAAGCCGGTGGTCTACGTGCAGGACCTGGTCACCAAGCAGCGCACCGTGGTCGCCAACTTCAAGGGCAGCAATTCGGCGCCGTCCTGGTCGCCGGACGGCTCGAAGCTGGCGGTGGCGCTGTCGCGCGACGGCCTGACCCAGGTGTACGTGGTCAACGCCGACGGCAGCAACCTGCGCCGGCTGTCGAATACCAACGGCATCGACACCGAGCCGCAGTTCTCGGCCGATGGCCAGAGCATCTACTTCACCAGCGACCGCAGCGGCGGTCCGCAGATCTACCGCATGAGCGCGACCGGCGGCGACGCCCGCCGCGTCACCTTCAACGGCTCCTACACCATCAGCCCGCGCGTCTCCCCCGACGGCAAGACGCTGGCCTACATCTCGCGCCGTGACGGCAAATTCCAGCTATACGCGCTGGACCTTGCCACCGGGCAGGAACAACGACTGTCGGACACCGTCAAAGACGAGTCGCCCAGCTTTTCCCCGAACGGCAAGTACCTGATGTATGCCACGCAGTCGGGAGGCCGCGGCTCGCTCGCAGTAGTGTCGGTCGACGGCCGCGTCAAATATCGCCTGACCATGCAAAGTGGTGATATCCGCGAGCCCACCTGGGGCCCGTTCATGAAATAATTCCGTCTCATAAAAAGGAGAAAGCAATGCGTACCCTGAACATCCTGGCCGTCATCCTATCCAGCGCCGTACTGCTGTCGGCCTGCTCGTCCGTCAAGCTGGACGACAAGGCCCCGGTCGAGGAAAGCGCCGCCAGCACCGCGCCGGCCAACGCCGGCGCCGATGCGCGCAGCGTCGGCACCGTGACCACCGGCTCGGCCGACCCGCTGAACGATGCGCAGGGCATCCTGGCCAAGCGCAGCATCTATTTCGACTACGACAGCTACACCGTCAAGGACGACTTCAAGCCGCTGGTCGAAGCGCACGCCCGCTACCTGACTTCGCACAAGAATCGGCGTATTCTGATCCAGGGCAATACCGACGAACGCGGCGGCGCCGAATACAACCTGGCGCTCGGCCAGAAGCGTGCGGAAGCGGTGCGGCGCGCATTCAGCCTGCTGGGCGTGCCGGATTCGCAGATGGAAGCGGTTTCGTTCGGCAAGGAAAAGCCGAAGGCGCTCGGCAGCGACGAAGCGTCGTGGGCTGAAAACCGCCGCGCCGACCTGGTCTATCAGTAAGCATGAAAGCCCTGCTCCGCTCCCTGTTCGCCGCCGCCGTGCTGGCGGCGGCCTGTGCGCCCGCCGCACACGCCGGCCTGTTCGACGACGACGAGGCGCGGCGCGCGATCCTCGACATCCGCAACCGCATCGACGCGCTGCAGAACGACACGAACAACCGCCTGGCGTCGAAGGCCGACAAGACCACGTCGCTCGGCCTGTCGGACCAGAACGAGCAGTTGCGCCAGGAAATCGCCAAGCTGCGCGGGCAGATTGAAGTGCTGACCAACGAACTGGCCAACACGCAGCAGCGGCAGAAGGATTTCTACGTCGACCTCGACGCCCGGCTGCGCAAGCTGGAACCGCAGCAGATCACCGTCGACGGCCGTGAAGTCAGCGTCGATCCGGGCGAGCAGAAAACCTACGACGCGGCGCTGGCGCAGTTCAAGGCCGGCGACTACCGCGGCGCCGGCGCCGCCTTCTCCGAATTCATCCGGCGCTATCCGCAATCCGGTTTCCTGCCGTCGGCGCAGTACTGGCTCGGCAACGCCTACTACGCGCAGCGCGATTACAAGAATGCGATCGCGGCGCAGCAGGTGGTGGTCAAGAACTTCGCCGACAACCCGAAGGCTCCCGACGCGCTGCTGAACATCGCCAGTTGCCAGACCGAACTGAAGGACAAGGCGGCGGCGAAGAAGACGCTGGAAAACCTGATCGCTCAATATCCGGACGCGCCGGCGGCACAGACCGCGAAGGAACGGCTGGCAGCCTTGCGCTGAACACGGCCGGCAAGAGGAACGCCACCTCGTCCTGCACCCCGCCGGTTTGACAGAAATCGCGTTATTTCACTATAATGTCCGGCTTTCGGGTCGTTAGCTCAGTTGGTAGAGCAGCGGACTTTTAATCCGTTGGTCGCAGGTTCGAGTCCCGCACGGCCTACCACGAAAAACCGACGGCTTAGGCGCATGCCTAGGCCGTTTGCGTTTTTGGCGGTGCATGGCCGCCATCTCCTTCCACGAGAAAAGCGTTTTGCCACATTTTTGGCGCAGTTGCTGTGAGAAACCTGTGGCAATGATCAGAAAACGGCGCTCGTGCCGTTGTCAGCCCATGATCCACAATCACGAATTCCCGTAACAGTCGAATACCGTCCGACCAATCCGGTTCGTCCGGATCGGATGACTGCTCGTCGGACGGATCAAGCGCGTGGCACATCTTCCGCCATCAGCGCACCACCCATGCGTCGCATACGGGCCGGCTCATCGGTCAAGTCCAGCGACCCAGCCGGGATTTTCTTCGAGCAGGCTGATCCGAATCGGCAATTCCGTCTTGGGGTCCGTGTTGCGCTGTAGAGAGCATTGCTTGGCGTCGAACGATTGACGCCAACGCGTTCGTGCAAGCCGGGACATCGCAGGCAGGCGTCGCGACGCTGGCGGAAACGGTGGATCAGGCATGAGGCGGCGTTAAAATTGTGCCGGCATTTCGATCACGACCGCATTTGCAGTTCGCGCGGCGATGGTATCGACCTGACGTACCGCAGTCGGGAGATCGCCGGCAAGTACACCGAAGTGCGCCTGTATGGCAGTTGGCGTCTGTCCATGTGCGCTCGGACCACCGGATCCGGACGGTTCTGACGAATACCGACATGGATCGAAACCACGCAAGCCGATTTGTTTTGAGGGCCACAATGAAAAGATGCCTTTTGATTTGTTGCATGCGGGTGTCCACGTCGTCGATGGCGCAGGTTTATAAATGCTCGATGGATGGCAAAACGATATACGCGGACGCACCTTGCGCCAGCAATGCGAAGACCCTCGACATCGCGCCAACCCCGGATCCGGCCGCGTCGGCGCCGGATGCCGCCGGTGCGGAGCTGGACCTGCAGCGCCGCGACGTGGATCGCCGACTGAAGATCCGCGCAGCGATCGCTGCTGGCGAGCCCATGGTGTCGATGTCGCAGGAGGAATTGCTGTCCGCGATGGGGCGCCCGGACCGGGTCAATACCGGAGATTATGTCGGCGGCACGCACGATCAACTGATTTATGAAAAGAACGATCGCACCTATTACGTTTCGGTTTCAAACGGGGTGGTGACTTGATTCCAGACCTCTGAACGAAATCGTCGCCGACGGGAGCCATGCCCGAGCACTTCCGACATCTGGAATATGGAGGTGGAAGCGTCCAAGATCGGAGTGCGCGATACTCCATATGGGCACGATCTGAAGAAGAAAATTCAGGACGCGAAAGATTGCCGATAGGCTGGGTTTGGGATTCCCGAGGCCGCCCGCGCAGGCGGCCTTTTCAATTGACTGAACCGACTTCGCGGCGATCGGCAAGTGCGCGAGCATTCCGCCTTTGCCTGCAGCCTGGGACAGCTGCCGTCCGCTATACGCAACAACATGCTGCGGCGCGACTTGATTTAGTTGAAAATTTGACACAATATCCGCGTATCGAACGATCGTTCGATATTTCAAATGGCTGACCAGCCCGCCTGAAGCACACCGGCACCCTCCCGGCACGAAGCACGCGGTTGCGACCAAACCGCGCCTCGCAAGAAACCAATAAAAATCATTCATGGAGATACAGATGACTAGGAAATTCTGGACCTGCGCGCTCGCGGCGCTGCTGGCGATCGGCCTGCTGCCGACTCCTTCGGCGGCGGCCGGCTATACCCAGACCAAGTATCCGATCGTGCTGGTGCACGGCCTGTTCGGCTTCGACAACATCGGACCGGTCGAATACTGGTACGGCATCCCGTCCGCGCTGCGCGCCGATGGCGCCCGCGTCTACGTGACCCAGGTGTCGGCGGCCAACAGCACCGAGGTGCGCGGCGAGCAGCTGCTGTCGCAAGTGAAGCAAATCGTGGCCGCCACCGGCTCCGCCAAGGTCAACCTGATCGGCCACAGCCACGGCGGCCCGACCGCCCGCTACGTGGCCTCGGTGCGGCCCGACCTGGTGGCGTCGGTGACCAGCGTCGGCGGCGTCAACAAGGGTTCGGCGGTGGCCGACCTGCTGCTCGGCGTGGCGCCGCCCGGCTCGCTGTCGAACGCGGTGCTGGTATCGGTCAACAACGGCCTGGCGACGCTGATCAGCTTCCTTTCCGGCCGGCCGACGCTGCCGCAGAATTCGCTCGGCGCCGTCAAGTCGCTGTCCACCGCCGGTTCGGCGAAATTCAATGCCGCCCATCCGTATGGCGTACCGACCAGCGCCTGCGGTGAAGGCGCCTACCAGGCACGCGGCGTGTCCTATTTTTCCTGGAGCGGCGCCAAGCCTTATACCAACGTGTTCGACGTCGTCGATCCGGCGCTGGCATTGACCGCGCTGGCCTTCGGCGGCGCCAAGAACGACGGCCTGGTCAGCAGCTGCTCCAGCCGCCTTGGTCAGGTGATTCGCGACGACTACGCGCTGAACCACCTGGACGAGGTCAACCAGACGATTGGCCTGACCAACCTGTTCGAGACCAATCCGGTCACGCTGTACCGGCAGCACGCCAACCGCCTGCGCAACCTGGGCCTGTGACGGCATGCCGCCAAATCGGAAGAAGTGGCCGATCGTGGCGGCGGCCCTCGCCCTCGCCGCCGCCGCCTTCATCGTCCTGAGCAGCCGCGACGAGCCACCGGCAGCGCCCGCGGCGGCGCAGCCGGAGCTGTTTCCGTTCGTGCGCTCGCTGCAGGGCACCTATCCCGACGGCGAGCCGAAGGTCGACGATACGCAGCACATGCTGGTCGCCGACGCCGGACTGCGGCGCCTGTTCGACTACTACCTGAGCGCGATCGGCGAAAAATCGGTGGAGCAGATCCGCGCCGAAATCGAGCGGGAACTGGAGCAGCGCCTGCAGCAGCCGGCGTTGGCGCAGGCGAAGCAGCTGCTGGCGCGCTACCTGGACTACAAGCGCGCGCTGGTCGAGGTGGAAAGCAATCCGCAGGCGCTCGGCTCCGGACTGCCGGCGCTGCGCCATCGCCTGGCCGCGATGCACGAGGTGCGCAGCCGCTTCTTCAGCGCCGCCGAGAGCGAAGCGATGTTCGGCTTCGACGACGCCTACGACACGGACGCGCTGGCGCGGCTGGAAATCAGCCAGGACCCGGCCCTGTCCGAACAGCAGAAGCGCGACAAGCTGGCGGCACTCGATGCTGCCCTGCCCGCCGAGGTGCGCGAAGCCAGGGACGCGCCGCTGCAGATCGTCCGGCTGGAGCAGGCGGCGCAGAAGATGCGCGCCGACGGCGCCAGCGATGACGAGGTGTACCGGATGCGGGCGGCGGCGTTGTCGCCGGAGGCGGCAGCCCGCATGGCGGAAGTCGACCAGCAGGAAGCCGGCTGGAAAAACCGGATCGATGCCTATCTGGTCGAACGCCGGCAGCTGCAGCAGAACAGCGGGAATCTGCCGCCGTCGGAGCAGCAGGCGCGGCTCGAGCAGCTGCGCCAGGCGCACTTTCGCGGCGACGAGCTGAAACGGCTGCCGGCCTACGAATGAGCGGCGCTGACGCCGATACCGCGACACGCCGCATGCCGCATGCCGCCGCAGGGGCGGGCGATGGTGCCGCGGGCGGCGCTGGCGGCGTTCAGGTAGCGGCGCCGCCGTTGTGCAATACTGGACGTCCGCCCTCCGCTTTTCGCTACCGCGCAACGCCATGAAACACCTGTCCTCGCCGCTGGCCATCGCCGCGCTGCTGGTTTTCCTGCTCGGCGGCTGTGTCGCCAGAACCAGCTATGTCGACCTGTACGGGCTGCCGGCGCCGGCCGCGGCGGCCGTGCGCACCATCGTCATCGGGCCCGATACCCGCTATGTGAATGTCGAAGGCGGCGAAATCATTCGCTTCGTCGCCAACGGGCGGGAATTCGGCTGGCATTTCCTGGTGGCACGCACGGTGAATGCATTCGACCTGAACGAGGTGGCGCCGGCCGGCGTACTCGACCATCTGGTGCGGGCATACGTCTCGCCGGACCCGCGCTATTACGGCGGCGATGCGCCGCAAATGTGAACAATCGGCACCTCTTCCGGCAGGCTCTTGGCAGCACTAACCGATACCAGAAGATTCATGAGAATATGGGAGTATATGCAAATTCTTCCCTATTTTCACCCGCTATAGAGACATGACACTGGGAGTATCTGAAAATCCGCCAGGCCGTGCCACGGCAAACCGGTACAGTCTCGCTCCCATTCCATCCACCGCCAAAATGCACAACGGCCGCGCTGCGAATCACGCAGCGCGGCCGTTGATGGATGAAGCGCGTGCTTACTTGGTCGGCAGCTTGCCGGCCACGCCTTCGACGTAGTAGTTCATCTTGTTCAGATCGGCGTCGCTGAGGACGCCGGAAGCCAGGCGCACCTTGCCTTCGTTATCCTTGATCGGCGCGGCGAACGGCTGCAGCTTGCCGGAGACGATCTCAGCCTGCTTGGCCAGCACCAATTCCTTGACATCGGCCGGAACCATCGGGCCGTAGCCTTCCAGCGCCGCCATGCCGTCCTTGATGCCGCCCCAGGTGCTGTCCGATTTCCAGGTGCCGTTCAGCACGTCCTGGGCTTCCTTGGTGAAGTACTTGCCCCAGTGGTGGGTCACCGCCGCCAGTTGCGCCTTCGGGCCGAACTTCTTCATGTCGGAATGGTAGGCGATCGCGTACTTGCCCTTTTCCTCGGCGGCCTGCACCACCGCGGTCGAGTCGGTGTGGTGGGTGACGATGTCGGCGCCCTGGCCCATCAGCGCCAGCGCGGCGTCGCGTTCCTTGCCCGGGTCGAACCAGCTGTTGACCCAGATGACCTTGGTCTCGGCCTTCGGATTGACGCTGCGCATGCCGCGCGTGAAAGCGTCGATGCCCATCACCACTTCGGGAATCGGGAAGGCGCCGACGTAGCCGGCGACGTTGGTCTTGGTCATCTTGCCGGCCAGGATGCCGGCAAGATAACGGGCTTCATAGAAGCGCGAATTGGTGGTGGCAACGTTGGGCGCGGTCTTGTAGCCGGTCGAGTGCACGAACTTGACGTCCGGGAATTGCTTGGCGACCTTGATCGTCGGGTTCATGTAGCCGAACGAGGTGGTGAAGATCAGCTTGTTGCCCTGTTGCGCCAGGTCGCGGATCACGCGCTCGGCGTCGGCGCCTTCCGGCACGTCTTCGACGATGGTGGACTTGACCTTGCCGTCGAGCGCCTTCTCCATTTCCTTGCGGCCGATGTCCTGCTGCCAGGTCCAGCCGGCTTCGCCGATCGGGCTGACGTAGACGAAGCCGATCTTCAGCGGCGCCGGGTCGGCAGCCGAGGCGGCCGTGGACAGCGCGACGGCCGGCAGCATCGCCATCGCACACAAGGCACCGCGCATGAATTTTCCAGACATGGTCTTTCCTCTTGTTTTGATTCCCGCTTGATTAAAAAAGGGCCGCAGCAGCCGCCGGGCCCCACTTCCTGCAACGATCAGGTATTCGGATTGAAGTTCTTGCCGAGCGAGGCCGGCATGTTGAGTCTGATCCAGTTGGCGTTGCGCGATATTAGCACCAGCACCAGAATGGTCGCCAGGTATGGCAGCATCGACAGCAACTGCGACGCGATCGGCACGCCGAGCGCCTGCATGTGATAGGTCAGGATCGTGATGCCGCCGAACAGATAGGCGCCGACCAGCACCCGCGCCGGACGCCAGGTGGCGAAGGTGGTGAGCGCCAGCGCGATCCAGCCGCGGCCGGCGACCATGCCTTCCACCCACATCGGCGTATATACCAGCGACATGAAAGCGCCGGCCAGGCCGCAGCAGGCGCCGCCGAACAGCAGCGCCGCCAGCCGGATGCGGCGCACATTGTAGCCGAGCGCGTGCGCCGACGACGGCGATTCGCCGACCGAGCGCAGGATCAGTCCGCTGCGCGTCTTCTGCAGGAACCAGATGATCGCCACGCACAGCAGCAGCGACAGGTAGACCATCGGATGCTGGCGGAACAGCACGGTGCCGAGGAACGGGATGTCTTCCAGCAGCGGAATGCCGAACTGCTTGCTTTCCAGGCTGTTGCCGACGTAGTCGATGCCGAGGTAGGCCGAAGCCCCGGCGCCGAACAGCGACAGTGCCAGGCCGGTGGCGATCTGGTTGGTGCCCAGCCACACCGTCATCCAGGCGAAGAAGCCGGCCAGCACCATGCCGGCGCAGGCGCCGCCGATGAAGCCGAGCGTCACGCTGCCGCTGGTGATGGCGATGGCAAAGCCGATCACCGCCGCCATCAGCATCATGCCTTCCGAGCCGAGGTTGACGACGCCGGATTTTTCGTTGATCAAGAGCCCGAGCGCGGCCAGCATCAGCGGCGTGCCGGCATTGATGGAAGCCGCCATCAGCGGCGCGAATGCATCCATCATTTCCTCCAGGTGAGCTTGTAGTGGATCAGCACGTCGCAGGCCAACAGCGAAAACAGCAGGATGCCCTGGAACACGCCGGTGATCGCCGACGGCATGCCGAGCCGCGACTGCGACAGTTCGCCGCCGATGTAGAACAGCGCCATGATGAAGCTGGAAAACACCACGCCGACCGGATGCAGGCGGCCGACGAAGGCGACGATGATGGCGGCGAAGCCATAGCCCGGCGACACCGACGGCGTCAGCTGGCCGATCGGCCCCATCACTTCGCAGGCGCCGGCCAGCCCGGCCAGCGCGCCCGATACCAGCAGCGATATCCACAAGGAGCCGCGCGCCGAAAAGCCGGCGTAGCGCGCCGCCCGCGGCGCCATGCCGCCGACCTGCAGCTTGAAGCCGGAAAAGCTGCGCGACAAATACAGCCAGCCGAGCAGCGAGGCCGCCACCGCCAGCAGCATGCCCAGGTGCAGGCGGGTGCCGGAGAGGATGATCGGCAGCAGGAAGCCGTCGGAAAACATCTTCGACTGCGGGAATGAAAAGCCTTCGGGGTCCATCAGGATGCCGTGCACCAGGTAGCTCAGCAGCAGTTGCGCGACGTACACCAGCATCAGCGACACCAGGATTTCGTTGGCGTTGAAGCGGTCGCGCAGCCAGGCGACGATCGCCGCCCACAGCATGCCGCCGGCCATGCCGGCCAGCAGCGCCAGCGTGATCAGCCAGAAGCCGCCGTTGTCGCCGGTGTCGAACACCAGCACGGTGGCACCGGACGTAATCGCCCCCAGCACGAACTGGCCCTCGGCGCCGATGTTGAAGATGTTGGCGCGAAAGCAGATCGCCAGCCCGACCGAGATCAGCAGCAGCGGCGCCACCTTGATGCCGACTTCCGACCAGCCGCGCAGATCCTTGATCGGCTCGAAGAAGAACACGCCGAGGCTCGCCACCGGATCCTTGCCGACCGCGGCGAACAGGATCGCGCCGCACAGCGCGGTCAGCAATACCGCCAGCACCGGCGACAGCCACGACATCCAGGCCGACGGCGCGGCGCGCGGCTCAAGCTTCCACATGCGCGCCTCCGTGCTGCCGGGCCGGCGTATTCCACAGGCCGCTCATCCATTGCCCGATCAGGTCCAGGCTGGCTTCCGAGGTCTTGATCGACGGCGACATGCGGCCCTTGGCGATCACCATCAGCCGATCCGAAATCTCGAACAATTCGTCCAGCTCCTCGGAAATCACCAGCAGCGCGCAGCCGGCGTCGCGCAAGGCGACCAGTTCGGCGCGGATCTGCGCGGCGGCGCCGACGTCGACGCCCCAGGTCGGCTGCGCCACCAGCAATACCTTCGGGTTGCGCGTGACTTCGCGGCCGACGATGTATTTCTGCAGGTTGCCGCCGGACAGGCTGCCGGCCACCGCCTGCGGTCCGCCGGCCTTGACGTTGAAGCGGGCGATGATCGCCGCCGCCATGTCGGCGATGGCGCCGAACTTGACCATGCCGTGGCCGACGGTGGCGCCGGTCTGGTGCGACAGCAGCATGTTCTGCGCCAGCGACAGATCCGGCACCGCGCCGCGCCCGAGCCGCTCTTCCGGCACGAAGCCCAGGCCATGCGCGCGCCGCCA
>JBATWJ010000252.1:0-2514 GCA_049672545.1 Burkholderiaceae bacterium | reverse complement strand
GGGCCGCCGCACCGGCCGCCAGCGCCAGCCCGGTCAGCAGGGCCGCCGCGCGCAGGAAACGGGCGAGGGCGCGCATGCCGCCGCTCCTAGACCTGCACCAGCGGGCCGGGCCGCTTCAGGTACTGGTTGCGGATCGCGTCCGCCGCCCAGTAGGCCAGCGCGCCGACGGTGCCGGTCGGGTTGTAGCCGGCGTTCTGCGGGAATACCGTCGAGCCGACCACGAACAGGTTCGGCACGTCCCACGACTGCAGGTAGCGGTTGACCACGCTGGTCTTCGGGTCGGCGCCCATCACCGCGCCGCCGGTGTTGTGCGTGGTCTCGTACGGCAGGATCGAATAATGGCCTTCGCGGTAGTTGAGTTTCATCGAGCGCGGCTTCATCGCGCGCGCGATCTGCGCCGCGCGGTCGGTCAGCAAGCGCGACATCTTCAGTTCGTTTTCATGGAAGTCGAAGGTCAGCCGCAACAGCGGATTGCCGTAGACGTCGCGGTAGGTCGGGTCGAGATCGAGGCAGGAGCCGCGGTAGCTCATCACGCTGCCGTGGGTGGCGATCGCGATGCTGCGCAGGTAGTTTTCGTGCATGCCTCTTTTCCAGCCGGCGCCCCATTTCGGGGTGCCTTCCGGCAAGCCGTGCTGCTGCAGGATCGGCCGCCCGCCGGTGGTCCACAGCGCGATGTAGCCGCCGCCGACGAAGCCGTGCGGGCCGTGGTCGAAGTTGTCGCCGTTGAATTCGTCGATCGCCTGCCCGAGCGCGCCGGCACCCATGAACGGGTTGATGTTTTCGCTCAGGAACACGTCGACCGACGAGGTGATCTGGTAGGCATAGTTGCGCCCGACCACGCCGGTATTGGTCTGCGGATCGTAGGGCTTGCCGATGCCGGAGAGCAGCAGCAGGTGCACGTTGTGCTGCGCGAACGCACACAGGATCACCAGTTGCGCCGGCTGTTCGAATTCGCGGCCGTGGACGTCGACGTAGGTGACGCCGGTGGCGCGCCGGCCAGTGCTGTCGAGGTTGACGCGGGTGACGTTGCACAGCGCGCGGTAGGCAAAATTCTTCTTCGGCAGCAGCACCGGGAAGATCGTGCTTTGCGGGGACGCCTTCGAGTAGTTGCCGCAGCCGAACCATTCGCAATAGCCGCAATAGGTGCACTGGCCCATCTGCACGCCGTACGGATTCTTGTACGGCTCCGAGGTGTTGGCGGCCGGGCAGGGGAAAGGCTTGAAGCCGGCTTCCTTGGCCGCCTTGTCGAACAGCACGGTGGCGTAGCTGCGCTTTAACGGCGGCAGCGGATAGGCGCGGGCGCGTGCGCCCTCGAACGGATTCCCGCCCTCCTGCAGCTTGCCGCCGATGTTGCCGGCCTGGCCGGACACGCCGCACAGGTATTCGAAGCGGTCGTAGTAGGGCTCCAGCTCGTCGTAGGTGACGCCCCAGTCCTGGATCGTCATGTCGGCCGGGATGAAGCTCTTGCCGTAGCGCGCCTCGGTGTGGCTGCGGATCACGAAGTCCGACGGCAGAAAGCGCCAGTTCTGGCCGTTCCAGTGCACGCCGGCGCCGCCGACGCCGGACGCCGGGTTGAACGAACCGAGGTGGCGCATCGGCAGCGCCACCTGGTCGGCCGAATTGCGGAAGGTCAGCGTGCTGCGCGCCGGTTCCTCGAACAAGCCGTTGCGCACCGCGTAGCGCAGCTCGTCCTGGATGTGGGTGGTGGCGAAATCGGGCACCGTGTCGCGCGCCTTGCCGCGCTCGAGCGCCAGCACCTGCAGTCCGGCCTCGGTCAGTTCCTGCGCCAGGATCGACGCAGTCCAGCCGAAGCCGACCAGCACCACGTCCACTTCCTTGAGGCGGGTCGCCATGCCGCTCCTTTCTAGTTCTTGCGCAGCGCCGAGCCGTCGCGGCCGAGCAGGCCGACCGGCGGCAGCGCATAGGTCTTGCCGTATTGTTCGATTTCGGTGACGTAGTTGTAGCGCGGGCCGGGAAAGCCGACCAGCTTCCAGCCGGCGAAGTCGCGGTTGCCGCCGTACATCGGATCGGCGAAAAAGCCCTCGTTGGCGTTTTCCCAGAATTGCGAAAAGAAGTCCTTGGCCGGTGCGCCTTCGAGCTCGATCTTGCCCTGTTCCAGCCCGTGCAATACCTCGTCCTGCCGTTCGGCGGCGAGGGCGGCGAACGCCTTGCCGCCGTAGGCGCGGCGGCAATGGGCATCGATCGCCGGAATCGCGGTGCGGTACAGCTGCGCCGGCGTCAGCTTCAGTTGGTAGCCCTGTTCCGGCGTGCCCTTCTGCCACGGGCCCTGCATGTACCAGGTTTCGGCGCGGCCGAAAGCACCGGCCAGCTGCTGGTCGATGAAGAAGGCGACATCGGCTTCGCGCGCGCCGGGGCCGAGCTCGTCGGCCGGGATCAGCCGTGCCAGCGCGGCATTGACGAAGGCCAGTTCATCGGCGCCAAACCAGGAAAAGCGCCGCGCCGCCGGTCCCAGCGGGACCGCCGGATCGACGCTGGCCGCCGCCGGCCGCAGGC
>JBATWJ010000251.1:0-3094 GCA_049672545.1 Burkholderiaceae bacterium | reverse complement strand
CTGCCGCGCAGCGGCACCAGCGTGCTCGACGCCGCGCTGGCGGCCGGGCTCGACCTGCCGTACGCGTGCAAGGGCGGCGTCTGCTGCACCTGCCGCGCCAAGGTGCTGGAAGGCAGCGTCGCAATGGACAAGAACTACACGCTGGAAGACGCCGAGATCGCCCAGGGCTTCGTGCTGACCTGCCAGTCGCATCCGACGTCCGAGCGGCTCACCGTTTCCTTCGACGAGCGCTGACGTGGCCCGCACCCGCGCGTCCGACCACGAACTGCAGCGCGAGGAAATCCTCGAGGTGGCGGCGCGCGCCTTCGCCGCCCGCAGCTATCCGGGCACCTCGATGAACGACCTGGCCAAGGCCTGCGGCACGTCGAAGGCGCGGCTGTACCACTATTACGCGGGCAAGGATGCGATCCTGTTCGACCTGCTGGAGCGCTATACCGGCCGCCTGATCGCGATCGCCACACGCGAAACCGCTGCCTCCGGCACGCCGGCGGCGCGGCTGGAGCGCCTGATCCACGCCTTCCTGGCCGAGTACGAGCATTCGCAGACGCGTCACATCGCGCTCCTGAACGACGTCAAGTTCCTGGAGCCGGCGCAGCGCGAGCTGATCCTGGCGGCGCAGCGCCGGGTGGTCGACCTGTTCGCCGACGCGATCGGCTCCGCCTACCCGCAGCGCGTCGACGGCGGCAACCGGACCGCGCTGACGATGCTGCTGTTCGGCATGATCAACTGGACCTTCACCTGGCTGAAGCCGAACGGCGGCGCCGGCGGCCGGCTGTCGTACGCCGACTTCGCACAGCTGGTGGAAACGGTGTTCACGCACGGCATGGAAGGCCTGCCGGCGCAGCGCGGCGAACAAGCGCGCGGCGCGGTACGATCCACACACTGAATCCGCACAAAGGAATTGCCATGACCGAGAAAAAATTCGCTTCCCAAGCCGACCTCGAGCCGAAGAAGACCAGCTTCATCCAGCTGTCGCCAAACGCCTATGCCTACACCGCCGAGGGCGACCCGAATTCTGGCGTGATCATCGGCGACGACGGCGTGATGGTGATCGACACCACCGCCACGCCGATCATGGCGCAGGAACTGATCCGCCACATCCGCAGCGTCACCGACCTGCCGATCAAGTACGTGGTGCTGTCGCACTACCACGCGGTGCGGGTGCTGGGCGCGTCCGCCTATTTCGAGCACGGCGCCGAGCAGATCATCGCCTCGCGCGGCACTTACGAGCTGATCGTCGAGCGCGGCGAGCAGGACATGAAGTCCGAGATCGAGCGCTTCCCGCGGCTGTTTTCCGGTGTCGAGTCGGTGCCGGGCCTGACCTGGCCGACCATGGTGTTCGAGCGCGAACTGACGATCTTCATGGGCAAGCTGGAGGTGCAGCTGAAGCACGTCGGCATGGGCCACACCAAGGGCGATACGATCGCCTGGATCCCGTCGCAGAAGATCTGCTTCTCCGGCGACCTGGTCGAATACGAGGCGGCCGCCTACACCGGCGACGCCCAGCTGGAAGAATGGCCGGCGACGCTGGAAGCGCTGCGCGCGCTGGGCGCCGACAAGCTGGTGCCGGGACGCGGGCCGGCGCTGATGAATCCGGCCGAGGTCAACGCCGGTATCGACTACACCAAGGATTTCGTCACCACGCTATTGTCCAGCGCCAAGGAAGCGGTGGCCGCCGGCAAGTCGCTGAAGGAAGCGATGGCGCACGCGCGCAGCAGGATGGACCCGAAGTTCGGCCACGTCTTCATCTACGAGCACTGCCTGCCGTTCGACGTCACGCGCGCGGTCGACGAAGCGTCCGGCATCAAGCATCCGCGCATCTGGACCGCCGAGCGCGACAAGGAAATGTGGCACGCGCTGCAGGATTGAGCGGCGGCGCGCCGGTGCCGAGCCACCCGGGCGCTTGCGGGTCTCCAGTGGCGTTTGCGCCGCAACGCCGCTTCATTCTCCCGTTCGCAGGGATGACGGCGATCAGCCCTGCGCCATTCGCCAGCCGGGCCGCACCTTATACTCCCTCACATCCATGCCTGTACCGGGCATGAACAGGGTGAAATCAGCACATACTCCCACACTTTCCGCGATGCGCGGCTGACCGGCCAGTGCCGGCGGCCCACCTTCGCGACGCCGCTCAGAACCGCGTCTCGCGCGCTGCGCGCAGGAAGCTGTCCAGGATCGGCGTGCAATCCATCAGCTCCGGGCCGCCGGCGCGGTGGAATTCCGGGTGCCACTGCAGCCCCATCACGAACGGCGCCTTGCGGTAGCGGATCGCCTCGATGATGTTGTCGTGGCCGGACACCGCCTCGACCGTGACGTCGCGCCCCAGCTCCTTGACCGCCTGGTGGTGGATCGAATTGACCAGGTATTCCTGCTGCGGCCGGAACAGCGCCGCCAGCGACGATCCCGGCGGGAAGCTGATCGGATGGTAGTGGCTGTCGTAGCGGTCGTTGACATGCTCGATCGCGGTCGGCACGTCGGTCGCGATGTCCTGGTACAGCGAGCCGCCGAAAGCGACGTTGATCAGCTGGCAGCCGCGGCAGATGCCGAGCACCGGCTTGCCGGCCTCGATGAATTCGTGCAGCAGTTCCAGCTCGTACATGTCGCGCGCGCGGTCGCCGCTCCATTCCGGCCGCGTCGCCGTTTCGGCGTAGGTCTGCGGCGAGACGTCGGCACCGCCCTGCAGCACCAGCCCGTCCAGGTGCTTCGCATAGTCGCGCAGGCGGATGTCGCTATGGTGCAGCATGCCGCGGTTGTTCACGGTCGGGATCATGAACACCAGCACGTTGCGCGACATGACCCATTGCGCGATCGACTCTTCCAGGTATTGCAGCGTCTTGCCGCGCAAGCCCTTGGCGCCGGATTCCGGATGGAAGATGCGCGCCGAAACGCCGATCTTCAGCGTGCGGCGCAGCAGACGGCGGCCGGTCTTGTCGGACAGCGCGCGCATCCGCGCCAGCAGGACTTTCCAGGCGCCGAGCCAGGCATTGCTGTCGCCATGGTTGTGGAATTCGAACGGCACGCCGGACCCGCTCGGCGTCGGAGCGGGGGCCGGAGCAGACGCTGCTGCCGGCGTCGGGGTCGGCGCCAGCGGCTCGGC
>JBATWJ010000250.1:0-3447 GCA_049672545.1 Burkholderiaceae bacterium | reverse complement strand
GCGGTAACCGGGGTGCGGGGCGCCATCGGCGCGGGCGGCGCCGGTTCTGCTGCGAACAGGTCGAGTTGCAGCGGCGGGTTCGGGTCGTTCGAGCGGCGGCGCAGCAGTTTCAAGGGCGAAGGGGCGTGGGGCCGGCTTATCGGTTGGCGGGTTCGGGCTGGTCGCTGCGCTCGCCGTGATGGGCGCGCGCCGGGCCATCGGCATAGATATGCGGCGAAATCACGCGCATTTCGGATTCTATCCAGTTTTCCACTTTCTGCAGCAGCTCGGCCGGGTCCATGCCATCCGGCGAGATCGGCTTGCCGATCGAGACCGTGATTAAGCCCGGCTTCTTGATGAACGAGGACTTCGGCCAGCATTCGCCGGAATTGACCGCGATCGGCACCACCGGGGCGCCGGTCTCGACCGATAGCCGGGCGCCGCCGGCCTTGTACTTGCCTTTCCGGCCGACCGGAATCCGGGTTCCTTCCGGGAACATCATGATCCACTGGCCGCTGGCCAGCCGCCGCCTCCCGTGCCGGACCACGGCGGCGAAGGCATCGCGCCCCTTGCTGCGGTCGATCGGGATCATGCGCAACAGCGCCATGCCCCAGCCGAAGAACGGGATGTACAGGATTTCGCGCTTGAACACATACACCAGCGGCCGCGGCATCAGCGGCAAGTAGAAGATCGTCTCCCACGCCGATTGGTGCTTCGACAGCACGACCGCCGGCCCGTCCGGCAGGTTCTCATAGCCGCGCACCTGGTAGCGGATGCCGCACAGCACCCGCGCCAGCCAGATCACGAACACGTTCCAGCGCCCGGTTACGTAGTAGCGCTGGTTGTAGGGCAGCGGCGCCGCCAGCAGGCAGACGCAGACCCAGATCATGGTGGCGAGCAGCACCACGAGCGCAAACAGGAACGAACGCAGGAACAGGGTGATGCGCGACATGCAGTCTCCGGCAAGGGTCAGGGGTGGCTTCAGGCGCTGGCGGCCGGCGTTTTCAGCAGGTGCTCGGCGACTGCGGCCAGATCGGGGAAAACCATTGTACCCGGCGGCAAGCCGCCGGCGGCCAGCGTGCGCTGCCCTTTTCCGGTCAGGACCAGGTAGGGGCGGCAGCCGGCCTCGACCGCCGCCTGCAGGTCGCGCAGCGAATCGCCGACGTTCGGCACGCCGGCCAGGTCGGTATCGAAGCGCTGGGCGATTTCCTGCAGCAGGCCGGATTTCGGCTTGCGGCAGCCGCACAGGTCGTCGGCCGAATGCGGGCAGTAGAAGATGGCGTCGATGCGGGCGCCGACGTGCTGCGCGCGCAGGTGCAGCTTCTGATGGATCGCGTTCAGGGTTACCATGTCGAACAGCCGGCGCGCGATGCCGGACTGGTTGGTGGCGACCGCGACCCGGTAGCCGGCCTGGTTCAGCTGCGCGATCGCTTCCAGCGCGCCGTCGATCGGATGCCACTCCTGCGGCGATTTGATGAATTCGTCGGAGTCGTGGTTGATGACGCCGTCGCGGTCCAGGATGATCAGTTTCATGGTTCGGGGGCGGGCGCACGGCCCGCGGACATCAGACGGCCAGCTTCGAAATGTCGGCCACCTGGTTCATCATGCGGTGCAGGTTCGACAGCAATGCCAGCCGGTTGTTGCGCAGCTGCTCGTCGTCGGTCAGCACCATGACGTCGTTGAAGAAGGTGTCGACGTTGTGCCGCAGCTGCGCCAGCGCCTTCAGCGCGGCGGTGAAGTCGCCGGCGGCGAACGCGGCGTCGACCTGCGGGGTCAGCAGGCTCATCGCCGAATGCAGCGCTTCCTCGGCCACTTCGCGCAACAGGCCGTTGTGGACGGTGGCGCTGGCCGGTTCGCTCTTCTTCAGGATGTTGCTGATGCGCTTGTTGGCGGCGGCCAGCGCCTCGGCTTCCGGCAGCTGCGCGAACGCGTGCACCGCGTCCAGCCGCTCGATCAGGTTGGTCAGCGTGTCCGGCTGCTGCGCCACCACCGCTTCCACCTCGTTGAGGCTGTAACCGCGCTCGCGCAGCAGGCCGCGCAGCCGCTCGTACAGGAACGGCAGCAGCTCGGCGCTCGGGTCCTTGAACTGCGGGTTGCCGGCGAACAGCTGCACCGTCTGCGCCAACAGCGCTGTCAGCGACAGCGGCAGCCGCTTTTCCAGCAGCATGCGCAACACGCCCAATGCGTGGCGGCGCAGCGCGAACGGATCGCGGTCCCCGGTCGGGTGCAGGCCGATGCCCCAGATGCCGACCAGCGTTTCCAGTTTGTCGGCCAGCGCCACCACGGTGCCGGTGGTGCTCGCCGGCAGCGTGTCGCCGGCGAAGCGCGGCTGGTAGTGCTCGGAAATGGCGGCCGCGACTTCGTCCGGCTCGCCGTCGTGGCGCGCGTAATAGGTGCCGATGACGCCTTGCAGCTCCGGGAATTCGCCGACCATGTCGGTCAGCAGGTCGGCCATGGCCAGCAGCGCGCCGCGGCTGGCCAGCGCGGCGTCGGCGCCAAGCAGCGCGGCGATCGCGGTCGCCAGTTCGGTCACACGCTCGGTACGCTGCAACTGGTTGCCGAGCTTGTTGTGGTAGACCACGCTGGCCAATTGCGGCACGCGCGCGGCCAGCTTCTTCTTCTGGTCCTGTTCGAAGAAGAACTTGGCGTCGGCCAGGCGCGGCCGCACCACGCGCTCGTTGCCCTCGATGATGGCGGACGGATCGGCGGTTTCCAGGTTGGAAACGATCAAAAAGCGCGAGCGCAGCCGGCCGCCGGCGTCGGTCAGCGCGAAATACTTCTGGTTGGTCTGCATGGTCAGGATCAGGCATTCCTGCGGCACCGCCAGGAACTGTTCCTCGAAGTGGCATTCGTAGACCACCGGCCATTCGACCAGCGCGGTCACCTCGTCCAGCAGCGCCTCCGGCATCAGCACCTGGTCGGCGCCGGCGGCGGCCAGCAGGCCGGCGCGGATCCTTTCCCGGCGTTCGCCGAAGCCGGCCACCACCTTGCCGCGTTCGGCCAGCGTGGCGGCGTAGCTGTCAGGCGCGTCGATCGTCAGCTCGCCCGGCGCCAGGAAACGGTGGCCGAGCGTGGTACGCCCGGCCTGCAGGCCGAGCAGCGATACCGGCACCACCTGATCGCCATGCAGCGCGATCAGCCGGTGCGCCGGCCGCACGAAATGCACGGTTTCGACGCCATCCGGGCCGGGACGCTGGTAGCTCATCACCTTCGGGATCGGCAGCTTCGCCACCGCCTCGTCCAGCGCCAGCTGCAGGCCATCGGCCAGCGCCAGGCCGCGCGCGGTGTAGGCGTAGAAGAAGCTGTCGCCCTTGCCGTCGGCGGCGCGCTCCAGCTGTTCGAGGCCGATGTGCGGCACGCCGACCTGGGCCGCCAGCGCCGCCAGCTTCTTGATCAGCGGTGCGGTCGGGTTGCCGCCGCCGTCGATCGCGACCGTCACCGGCAGCACCTTTTCGCGCAGTGCGCGAT